>JAGQPD010001012.1 GCA_020426865.1 Planctomycetales bacterium | reverse complement strand
TTCGGCACCGTCGTGGGGTTGTTGGCCAAAGCGATCATGCCGGGGCGCGACCCAGGCGGTACAGTCGCGACACTGGCAATGGGAATTGCGGGAGCCGTTATAGGATGTGGCACGGCGTCGTTGTTCTTGAACGGTCGCCGGATCATTCCGATCAGTATTGAAGGACTGTTGGTGGCGACCGCCGGCGCCTTCACGCTGCTGTTCTTTTACCGGATGCTCAGCGGCTACTGGTTCGACGAAGGGCACGTCGAACACGCTCGCCCGTACCGGCGCCGTCGCACGACGCGCCGACGACGGCGGTACGCGGTCTACGACGACTAACTCCAGTTTCGAGGAATCCGCGATGGCCAACGTGGTTGAAGTCGCTCATCCATTGATCCAACACCATTTGGTTCGCCTGCGCGATCGCCGCACGCAGCCGAGCGAGTTTCGCCGCTTGATTGGTCGCCTGGCCGTATTGTTGGCCTATGAGGCGACACAGGATTTGCCGGTTCGATCGGTACATGTGCAGACACCGATTGCCGAAACAACCGGGTATGTCCTGCAGCAGCGTATTGGCTTGGTACCGATCTTAAGGGCTGGCTTGGGGATGGTGGAACCAATTTTGAACTTGATTCCCAACGCCGAAGTCTGGCACTTGGGGCTTTACCGTGACGAAGAAACGGCCCAACCGGTCGAGTATTACAGCCGACTTTCCACACAGCATCCGGTCGATCTGGCATTCGTGCTGGATCCGATGCTGGCCACGGGGGGCTCGGCGACGTCAGCCCTGGCAACAATTAGGAATCACGGCATCCCGCAGGCGATGTTATTGTCGGTCATTGCGGCAGTGGACGGCATCCGGGCAGTGGAAACGGAGTTTCCCGAGACGCCGATTTACGTTTGCGCCATCGATCGACAATTGAACGATCAAAAATTCATCGTCCCAGGACTTGGTGATGCGGGCGATCGGATTTTCAACACGAATCTCGATCGCAACGACCTATAATCCGGCTCCGGCCGTGTCCCGAGCACAATCAATCCGCCCAGCGATGGCCTGCACGTGCAAGAAAGCCAACGCGGTGGGACAAGTCGGAGCATTACGGGTTGCATCGATTACAGCCGCGACAGCGGCGGACATGGCCGCGCGTTCGGCGCAGGGAGAGGTCAAACCGCAACTGTTGCTGCGGGAGCGCAATTGCGCGTTGATGCTCGTAACTCATGATTTGCTGTCAAGGCCTACTTGACTATTTTGCCAGCTCATCGATATTCACAGTCGTACCGGAAGGCAAAGAGCATGGGAATGGGCGTGGGGCCTATTTTCTTGCTCTTACGAGAGGTTGATGCGGGCGGATTGACCGAAGTTCGGCGATGGCAGCCGAAGAACCGCACGTTTAATATTGAAAGGGGGGAGCGACATCATGCGACGAGCAAAGATCACCATTGTGGGGGCAGGCAACGTAGGGGCCACCACAGCGCACTGGTGCGCTGCCGCTGAGTTGGGGGATATCGTACTCTTGGATATCCCTCAGACCGAGGATATGCCCAGGGGAAAGGCGCTGGACTTGATGCAAGCCTCCCCCATTATTGGATACGATTCACAGATCGTGGGAACGACGAGCTACGACGACACGGCGGACAGCGACGTCGTCGTGATCACGGCCGGGATACCGCGCAAGCCCGGAATGAGTCGCGACGATTTGCTTAGCACCAACGCGAAAATCGTCAGCTTGGTGAGCGAACAGATCAAGAAATCCAGCCCCAACGCGGTTGTGATTGTCGTGAGCAATCCGTTGGACGCGATGGTTCAACGGGCGCTTCAAGTGACGGGGTTTCCACACCAAAGAGTTTTGGGACAGGCCGGCGTATTGGATACGGCGCGGTACCGGACATTCTTCGCGATGGAGTTGGGGGTGAGCGTCGAGGACGTCTCGGCGTTACTGATGGGAGGTCACGGGGATACGATGGTGCCGATGCCGAGCTGCACGTCGGTTGGCGGGATCCCGGTAACACGGCTGCTGGATCGCAAGCGATTGGACGAAATTGTCGACCGCACCCGCAAGGGTGGTGCCGAGATTGTGTCTCTCCTGAAAACTGGCAGTGCCTACTACGCTCCGGCCGCCGCGTGTGCTCAAATGGCCGAAGCGATCATTCGCGACAAGAAGCGTCTGATTCCCTGTGCGGCGTATTGCGACAAGGAGTATGGAGTTGGTGGCTATTACGTGGGCGTACCCGTCGTGCTGGGTGCGGCAGGCGTCGAGCGTATTGTCGAGCTCGATCTTGATGCCCAAGAGCGGGCAGACTTTCAGAAGAGCGTCGACGCCGTGAAGGAACTTGTCAAAACGGTGGGCGAACTGATGGCAGGCTAGCGTTGCATGCCTGTCGAGGCTTTCTTTTGAGACCGTGGGCAGGCTGACGTTGACATGCTTTCGCACGTTGGATTAAACTCGCCCCTTTGAGTTACAACGCGAGTCGGAGAGTTACAGGAGCGGCGGTTTTCTCGCACGTTTTTTGGCGAAAACCGCGAACTGTGGTCATCCACTTGCGTACTACCACCAACCTCGCCAAAACCGGCGACGGTAGCTTGGTATTTGGCTATCCGTACGATGCTAGCAAGACATTTCCGGTTTCGCTCCATTATGTCCACTCTCACCTGCTGGCATCTTCTTCCGTCCACTCAGACCCGAGGCCTAGCTTGTAATGAACCGCATTTCAAATTGCGAATTGAGTCAGGGTACGTCCCTAGTCCAGGACATGGAAACCTTCGAGCGTACATCGACGCAGTCGTCGACGCGGTCCACCAATTCTTATCACATCGTCGCCCCGCTCCATTATGAAAAGAATTACGCCTATCCACTGATCGTGTGGTTGCATGAAAACGGTGGCAGTGAATACGAAATCCAGCAGGTCATGCTTCAGATCAGCATGCAGAATTATGTGGGTGTCGGCGTGCGTGGCCCGATCCACGTACCGAATACACGTTCGTTTCAATGGGACGAAACAGTAGGAGGGATACTCAAGTCCCACGAACACGTCATCGCCAGCATGGAAGCGGCATCGCGCCGATACAACATTGCACGGCATCGGATCTTCTTGGCAGGGTTTGGTGCCGGTGCCCAAGTGGCAATGCGGTTGGCACTGAATGCACCACAGTTATTTGGGGGGGTCATCTCGATGGGCGCCGGCCTGCCCAAGGGTAACACGCCGCTACGCCACATCCAACACGCGCGTCGGCTGAAGATGCTGGTCTGTTATGGCCGCGAGTCGCAGCGGTATCCCGAAGACGACGTCTGCAACGACCTGCGTCTGGTACACACAGCCGGGCTGAAACTACATCTAAGGCAGTATCCGTGCGGCGATATTGCCACCACGGAGATGTTCAAAGACGCCGACGCTTGGATCATGGATGTCGTCACCAACGGCGCATCGAGCCAGTCGTCGTCAACCGAACATGTCAGTGCTAGTCAGTGGAATTGACGGGGGAATTGACGGGGGAATTGGCGAGGAAATTGACGGGGGCTTCACGCGGGAATAGTCACTGAAATTGGCGTTGGCGATCGGCCAAAGGTTGCGTGGCGAGTCGCCTTCGTCGACCAAATTCTATAACAACTTCCATTGACTCGGCCGGCGAGTTTCGGCTACAAGTTGGCCGCTGCTCAACTGGCAAAGAGAATATGGATCCGTTGCTTCAATTCCTACAACCGCTGTACCGCATCATCGCCGCGACGTCCACTCGGGTGCGCGCGATGTCCGTAGCGTTCCTCGCCATGGTGATCGCATCGATCGCACTATGGCAGAGCCTACTATCGGTCCCCAACGAGTTCCTCTTGGGAGGACGCGAGTTCTCCGAACGGGAGCTTACCGACATGGCCGGGGCCTTCGCCCGAGCCGAATTGGACGACTACGAACTGGTGGGCAACAAACTGCGAGTTCCTCGCCGCCAACGACAGAAGTACCTAAGGGCGCTGGTCGACAGCAACGCGATGCCTCAGGATCTTGACTTGCTCGATGCAGAGACCTCCGTCAACGATAGCATCTGGACGACCTCACAACAGCGTCTCGAACAATCCCGATTGGCCAAACAGCGGCGAATTGCCACGATGTTGCGCGCCATGCGAGACATTCATGAGGCGACTGTTGAATTCGACACCGAACGGGGCGGAGGCTGGAACAAACAACAACGCGCAACCGCATTGGTTGCCGTCCGCGCCCGGCAGGGGATCGAGCTTGACCAGCGCCGGCTAGACGAAATTCGACAGATGGTGGCCTCTGCCATCGGTGGCTTGTCAGCAGAAAACGTGGTCGTCGCTGACCTCGATGCCAGTGGTCGGGAAACGCCCCATCGATTGGATGCTTCGACAACGGGTAGCGCAACACGGCCAAGGTCGGATGCGACCGATGGTGCAACAATTGGCATGACGCCGATGTCGCCCCCCGCGGCCCCCATGGTGACGGCGGAGACCGTTGAGTCGTTGTTGTCACGCATGGGCTGGGTCCCCGTTATCGGCGCGGTCTTGGCCGTCGCATGCATGGCATGGGCCCTGCTGGCCCCTTGGTCGGACGCCACGGCGGCAACTGCCGCCGAATCTCGATCGTCGGCGTCGATGGACAGCGCGATGCCAAACGCCTTTCGCGTGCTAGGCGACACTTTCGAGTCAAATGCCGATGGGACGCACTTCCCGCCTCATAACAAGCATGCGTCGACCGATCGGAACTTGCGTGAGACCCTCAGCAGCATGGTTCGGGAAGATCCGCAGTCAGCCGCTGCGGTGCTTCGTCAATGGATTGGAAAAGCGGGGTAATCGAGCGTGGCTAATACACTGCGACAAGTTGCCATTCTCTTGTCAAGCGTCGACAAGGAGGATGCGGAAGCAATCTTGGGGGCTCTTCCGCCAGATGATGCGATGGACGTTCGGAGATTGATTGACGAAATCGGCACTGTCGATTCGATGGAGCAAGAAGACGTCATTCGCCGTTTCCTTTCGGCCGATGGAAGAGTTGGCCATGCACATCATTACGAGCATGAGAAGATTGAGCGACCGTCGGATGAACCACCACGTCAGCTGACGGTGGATGGCTCGACGGACGAGGCAGAACAGAACCTGAGAAGCTACGCTGCTCGGGTTGCAGAAATCCTTCGCAATGAACAGCCGCAAACCATCGCCGTAGCGCTGTCACGTCAATCCGCCCAATTGGCAGCCAAGGTCGTCGAATTACTCCCGGCAGAATATCAAGTCGACGTGTTATGTCGGATGGCAACGCTCACGCACAAACATGGTGAGCTGGGCAAATTGATCGAAGAGGAAATCCATCGGCTATTGATGGCGTCCAGCGAGACTCCTCGACATCATGAGGGCTGGACGGCCGTCCGGGCCGTCATCGATTCGAGTTCGAGCCCCATGCGGGAAGAATGGCTACAGCTTCTCAACCAGCACGAAGGTGACCAACGGCATGCATCGACGCACCCGGCAAGTCACATTGGGAGCGGTTCACATCGACGAGCGGCGACCACATTATCCAAGTCAGGCGCGCGTCACGCCCGAGTTTCCGCGGTGCCGTCCGATGATCGCCATCACTCCGATTTACGGCATTCGTCGGAAGGGGAGCGTCGCGTGCACTCACCGACAACGGCGCGGGTACCGGAAGACACGCCTTCGGCACCTGTACTGTTTACTGAAATCATTGACCTGAGTGATCACGATTTGCAGCAGGTCTTCACCTGCGTGGACTTCCAGGTCGCGTTGCTTTCGCTCGCGGGAATGAACGACCACGTCGCCAACGGCGTCCTCAGTCGCCTTCCGGCAGCCTTGTCGCGGCGTCTGCGGAGTGGATTGTCATGTTTAAGCCCGATTCGGTTACGTGACATTGAACACGCCAAGGCCGATTTGGCTCGAGTTGCGACCGAGTTGCGAAATGCGAAACGGATTGCCATTCACGTGTCATCGCCACGCTTGATCCTATCCGCTTGATGCCCGGGCTTGTTCCGGTCCATCCCCGTTGGCACAGCGACGTTTACTCAACTTGTTACGAGAGCTGTCATGTCAATCATCTTGAGAAACCAGACGGAGAACGGTCCTTGCTTCGCCAGTCGTGGTGGCGTCGTAGGTGACAACACCCCTCGGGATGCCGCGGATTGGGTCAATGCCGCACGGAAGCAAGCGGAAAGGATCCTGGCGGACGCGGAGCAGGAAGCGGCAGCGATTCGCCAACAGGCTTGGCAACAGGGGCTGGCCGATGCACAGGCAGCAATCGACGAACAGGTTGAGACGCGCACGAACGAACGCATCACGACGGTACAATCGTTGACGTCGGATGCTATCGCGCAGATGCGTCATTCTCACGAGCAGTGGCTCGGCCGATGGGAAGGGCACGTCGTGCGTCTGGCGATGGCGATTGCCGGACATGTCCTGCGCAGGAACATCGAGGAAGCGCCGGCGACGTGCGTTCGGCTGGCGCGGGAGGCATTAGAGTTGGCTGTCGGGGCACGTCACCTGCGGATGTTCGTTCACCCGCAGGATTTGGCCGAGGTCGAAGAGCTGTTGCGTCAGGCGACCAGCCGGCTGGGAGATGCCATCACCAGCGAGATTGTTCCCGATCCAAGAGTGGGGAGGGGAGGGTGTCGCGTAGAAACGGAATACGGCGAAATTGACCAGTCTTGGGAATCGCAGTTGGCCCGGATTGAAGAGGAATTGATCTAGCTTTGTTTACCGCCACACATCCGCTACACCGTTTGCGTTCCGTCATGCCCACACGACTGACGGGACGCGTCGTCAGTATCTCTGGCACGACCTTGACGGTCGCCGGTTTTCCTGCCCCGTTCGGTGCGGTCGTCCATGTCGAGCGGGACGGCCAATCGCCGATTCCTGGCGAAGTGATCGGGTTTGACCAGCAACATACGCTGGTCTATCCGCTCGATACGCTGACGGGCGTGCGCACTGGCACCCGGGTGCGACTTGTACGCACACAACGCACGATGGCGGTTGGCGAAGAACTGTTGGGCCGAGTGATCAATGGGCATGCTCAGGCGATCGACTCGCGAGATGCACCGACGTTACCTTATCGAGTACTGCTCGACGCGACACCTCCTTCGGCTCTTGAACGGCCACCGGTCGACCGTTATTGGCGAACCGGGATTCGAGCAATCGACGGCCTTCTCACCTGTGGCGAAGGACAGAGAATTGGCATATTTGCGGGAAGCGGCGTCGGCAAAAGCGTTACCCTGGGAATGATGGCACAACAATCGTCGGCCGACATCAATGTCATCGCCTTGATCGGTGAACGAGGCCGCGAAGTCAATCACTTTCTGACAACGCAGCTGGGTGCCGAAGCGCTCCGACGTAGCGTCGTTATCGTCTCGACAAGTGACGAGCCGGCATTGTTACGTGTCGGCGCTGCACTGGTGGCAACCACCGTTGCCGAGTACTTCCGCGATCAGGGTAAACACGTTTTGTTGCTGATGGATTCACTCACTCGCCTGGCAAATGCTCAGCGCGAAGTTGGCATGGCTCGAGGCGAACTGGCCACCACGCGAGGTTATCCTCCATCGGTATTTGCCACACTTTCTCGCTTAATCGAACGGGGTGGTACATCGGCCAACGGCACGATCTCCGCGGTTTACACGGTGTTGGTGGAAAACGATGATATCCACGACCCGATCGGCGACGCCGTGATGGGATACCTCGACGGCCACATCGTGCTCTCTCGGCACCTGGCCGACCGCGGGCACTATCCCGCAATTGATGTTCTTGCCAGCAAGAGCCGCTTGATGAACGAATTGGTCACAGCGCAACATCGTGTCGCTGCTCAACGACTTCGGCAAGCCATAGCGCTGCTGCGAGATAACGATGACCTGATCGCCTTGGGTGCTTACCGCCGCGGCGCCGACTCCCGATTGGACCGTGCGGTAGACTTGCGTGACGAGCTGATGCGGTTTCTGCAACAGACCAACGACCTCTCGTGCGCAATCGACTCGCTACAACAGGTTATCCACCTCGCGTCGCTATTGGAATAAACCCTTCGCGGCTTACACTCACGCTCACCGTCACATTCAGAGAGTCCCGAAACCCCATGTCCCTAAACCCCATGTCCGCCAAACAAAACGCGCTCCGGCAGCTGGCAACACTACGTGAACAGGAGGTTCGAGCTCGTCGCACCGCGCTCTACCAATTGAAATCAAACGAATCGCAGCTTCTCTCCGCACAATCACAAATTGCATCCGAATTGGCGCAACTCGCTGCCCAACGCGAAGTTTGCACCGTCGACGCAGAGATTGCAATTGCCGACGTCCAATCCATCGAGAGCATCGAGCAGGCACTACAAAGCGACCTGCAAAAACTGGCCGAGCGACACGCTCGCTTGCAGCAACATCTCGAAGCTGCCTATCAGTCCTACACCCATGCCAAACGAGATGCTGATCTCACAGCTGCTTTGTGCCGGCGGCGTATGGCCGGACGACCCTAGCCGTCACGGATTTCGCATGCCATCCAACGGCGAGCCCGGAAACAGGGGTCGTCGACTTGCGACGGCTGGTTCCGCTAGCATGCTGTCGGGCCTTGCTTCCTCTTCTTGCCACCGTTGTTGTTCGATTGTTCTAAAGTCCAACACAACTGGCCTTGATCGCAACGCGAGATTCGGGGACAGTTACGCACCCTGGTAGCGATCGCCATGCATCCATGTGCGTTGTCAGGGCGTTGACAAGGACCACGATAATCTCTGTGCGATCGATTCCGCCGCGAGTCTACGGCAGGATCGACGGTTGATCGACGTCTATGGAAAACGAAAAACCGTTAACATCTCCGACTCCGTCCGGAACTTCAGCGACGACGTTGCCGTGGCAACTGCCCGATTTGTCCGATCTGGGGTCTTCATCGCGTGAAACGATTGGCGCTGAGCGACCGAGTCACATGCTGCCCCTGCGTGTGGAGCTGGGGAGAGTCGTCGTCCCGCGGACAAGACTCGCGTCCTTTCAACCGGGTGCTGTTGTCGTGCTTGATTCAGCCAACGAGCAGGAAGTGGACGTCGTCGTAGGGGATCAGCTGATTGCCAACGGGGAACTCGTAATTCATGACGGCAAGGTCTGTGTGCGCATTACGCAATTCACGATTCCGAACGAACAGGAGCCTCTCCGCCGTGCCAGTTAACAACTCAACGCAAACGGCAATGCCGGCGCACGCGAGGCAATTCGGCCTCTGCGTGCTGGCGGTTTGTCTAACGATGCCAGCGCCCGAATGCATGGCGACCGATACGGCAGTCTCGGCGCCCGAGCCGCCACAACAACCGGCGTTTCCGATTCAATTGACGGCCGTGGAAGACACTCGTTCGACGGATGGAAGCGTTTCGGGTCCAGGGCAAATACGCGGCATATCACTGGCACGTCGGCTGAGTGACCACTCCGCAACATCAAACGATCGCCTCCACGAATCGCTGTACACCGTCGCTAGCAGTCTAGCGATTGTCTTCGCCGCCTTCTTCCTGCTCGTATGGATCGCGCGACGCACGGGCCTGGCACGCGCCGGGAATACTGACGAAAAACTCGTCGACGTCATGGCCCGTGTGGCATTGTCGTCGAAACTACAACTGCACATCGTTCGCGTGGGGCGAAGGATTCTGGTATTGTCGGTCAGCAACAATCACATGGAAGCCATTTCAGAGATTACCGAGGCGGACGAAGTTGAATTCGTTACCTCCATGTGCGGCACGCGACAACGAACCGACGCATTCTCGACTTGGTTGCAACGACAACTCGAGCAACCACATCAGTGCTTGAGCGAAGGTGCAGAACTTCCCGCAAACAGATGGCAGGAATCGACACGGAACCTTGAGAGTCCGACCGATGCGTCTTCATCTGCTCCGACACCAACACCTGGGATGTCCCACTGGGACGGCCAATTGGATAAGCTTGTTGCACGCGATCCGAAATGGAGACCACGCGTTGCCTAACTACAGTCAATTCTCGATTGCTCTTTCTGTGTCGATCCTGTTACTCGGGGCCTTGGTGTCCGGGGTAAATGCGGATTCGTACGCTTCGGATAATTTGGCGACAGGAGTGCCAACACCAACAACTACGATCTTGGCGCCACTGCCGGGGCCCCCTGAACTGGTACGCACCGAAACGCTTCAGTCGGCGATACCGACGATGTTGGCCGTGGGGGCACTGAGTATTGCTCCGGCACTGCTGTTGATGACAACCAGCTTTGTGCGGATTTCTGTCGTTCTGGGCCTGCTCCGGCATGCCTTGGGAACTCAGGTTGTACCTTCCAACCAGGTTGTCGCATCACTTTCAATGTTCCTGACAGTACTTGTGATGTGGCCGATATGGCAGAAGGTCTACGTCAGCTCGCTTTCCCCCGAGGCACGAAGTCGCCCGGGCGTAACGGTCGAGAGTCTTACACATGATGGACTGCAGCCGGTAAGGCAATTCATGACCGATCAGATCCAACTGGCTGGTAACGAAGAAGATGTCTGGCTATTCTGCCGCTACTTGCCTGAGGACACTCCGACTCCCTCGCAAGTAGCCGATGTACCGTTGCCGGCATTGCTCCCCGCATTCATGATCAGCGAATTAAAAACGGCCTTTCTCATCGGGTTTCAGCTCTGCCTGCCATTTCTCGTGATCGATCTGGTCGTTAGCAGCGTGACCGTGTCGGCCGGCATGATGATGATGCCACCCTCGATGGTATCGCTACCGATGAAGCTGATGCTGTTCGTGCTCGTCGACGGTTGGCACCTGGTCGTCGAGATGTTGTTGCGTAGTTTTTATCCGGGCATCTAGTACAAGGACTAGCCGACCATGGAGACACAGGTCATCGACTGGGGGCGCGAGGCGTTGCTGACGGGTTTGATACTAGCAGCACCGATCCTGTTGGTGGGACTCGTGACCGGAGTAATTACTGGTGTCCTGCAAGGCATTACCCAGGTACACGACCATGCCCTGTCGTTCGTACCCAAGATCCTGGCAATGCTCGTTGCCGTTGCCGTTTGCCTCCCGTGGCTGGTGTCGCGGTTGGCCGACTATTGGGTAACGATGTACAACGGCAGCACGATATCGGGAGGTTTTTAACGCAGAAGACCGTTCGGCGACGAGTGTCGGCACGTGCGTCAAGACTGGGAACCAAACGTGATGTTGTGGCAAGAAACGCTTCATTCAGGTCCATACCTGTTCGCCGTTCTCCTGGTCTCGTTACGCCTGGGCGCCGCGGTACTAGCGTTACCGATCGCTGATGGCCGCTTGTTGTCATTTCGGATGCGACTCCTCTTCGTCTTCTGTCTGGCCGCAGTTGCCGGGCCCCTGCAGCAACCACCCGCACACGCCGATATACTTGCCATCATCCCCATTGCCGGACGAGAACTTCTCGTTGGCATGACGTTCGGATTGGCGAACCGGTTACTGTTGGCCGGCCTGCAGATCTCCACATCGATCGTAGGTCAAATCAGCGGCATCCCCGAAGAGCCAACCGACGACGTAATGGGTGAAGCTCGTTGGCCGCTGCAGAAATTCACTGATCTCGTCGGCGTCACCGTGTTTTTGGTGATGGGCGGTCACCGTGTCGTGATTGATTTCGTGTTGGAGAGTTACCAAGTACTACCGCTGGGGACAGCATGGGATACAGTGCAATTGTCGGAACTTGCCGGCACAATGTTGCGCGAATCGTTTGAATTCGGGCTGCAATTGGCGCTGCCGTTGATCCTGGCAATCCTTGCATCGAGCGTGCTATTGGGATTCTTGTCGCGAATTGCTCCGCAGCTGAACGTTTGGGCGATCGGTTACAGTGCCAATAGCCTGCTGATCTTGGCGGCGTCATGTGCTGGGCTGGCGGCAATTGCCGGCGGATTGCGATCGCATCTGCCGTCGATGCTCGACCACGTGGTGGCTGCGACACCCGCGGTGCCCACCGCCTCATCGCCGCCGATTGATTTGCACACTCCACAAAGGTAGCCAACGCCGTGGGAACCGTCGAGCGTACACATCCGCCAACACCCCGTCGGCTCGCGGAGGCGAGGAAGCAAGGCCGTTTTGCGCGCAGCGAAGACCTGGCGATCGCAGCGTCGCTATTGTTGCTGACAACCGCAACGGCGCTGATGGGTTCCCGCCTGACCACGGAATTCGCAAAACTGATCCGCGACAGTTTAGCGGCCGACGCTTGGCGGGGCAGAGAAATCGACTCGCTGACTCAACAAGTGCAATCGTGGATGGGAACATGCCTACATCTGCTGGTGCCTGTGCTAGGAATTACCTTTGCCGTCTCGATTGCCGTCCGCGTTCTACAAAGTGGGTTTACCTGGAATTTCCATCATATTCAACCCGACATCGTCCGGCTCGATCCCGTGCAAGGCATGATGCGGATGGCATCCGGGAAGAAGCTGCTCGAAGCCATCATGAATATCCTCAAGGTTTCGCTCGTGGCTGTCGGAGTTGCCTGGTCATTGC
>JAGQPD010001011.1 GCA_020426865.1 Planctomycetales bacterium | reverse complement strand
GGTGTCAGGTTCTGCGCCTCGTCGACAATAAAGAACATTCGTTGCAGACTACGTCCGCGAATGTAGGACAACGGAGTAATCACCAGTTTCTCCGATTCCAGCATCTGAGCGATCTTCTGTGCCGACGCGTCCGTGTCTTTAAACTGGTGGCGGATCACGTTGAGATTGTCGAACAAGGGTTGCATATAGGGATCGAGCTTTGCCTGGATATCGCCGGGGAGGAAGCCCAAGTCGCGGTTACTGAGCGGTACGACCGGACGCGCGAGTAGGATTTGGCGGTAGCGCGATCGGCATTCCAGGGCCGCCGCCAGTGCCAGGAGCGTCTTCCCCGTGCCAGCCTTGCCGGATAACGTGACAAGCGGGATCTCGTCGTTCATCAGCGCCTTCAGCGCAAATGATTGCTCGGCATTCCGTGGAGTTATCCCATAGGCCGTTGTCTTTTCAACTCGCACAAACGACTTCGTCGACGCTCGATACGTCGCCAGTACCGACTTCGAACCATTCCGCAGAATAAAATTTTCGTTGGCGACCGGCGACGTCACGCTGGGCAATCCGAGCGAATCAACTTCGCCGCGATCGACATAAAACGGGTCGATCGATTCGGTGGCAATTCCTTCGACAATGCGTTTGCCGGTATACAACTTGTCGAAGCTCTCAACTTTGTCGGTCTTATAGTCTTCTGCTTGCAGCCCCAAGGACTTGGCTTTCAAGCGGAGATTCGTATCCTTGGAAATGAGGACCACTTGCCGCGACGCGTTGTCGTCATGAAGCCAGCACGTGGCGCTAAGGATGCGATGGTCAGGCACATCTTGGAGAAACGCTTCGGCGACACGCGGATGCGGGCCTCGCGACAAGACGACCCGGATCGTGCCGCTGCTTTCGCCACGCGGCGCCCCTTCGACCGAAAGGATCGGCCCGGTCATCTCGTCCATCCGGCGCAAGAACTCGCGAGCGTGAAAATGTATTTCTTCGTTGCCCCGCTTGAACCGGTCCAGCTCTTCCAAGACCGTGATGGGAATCGCAACGTCGTGCTCGTCAAAGTTTCTGACGCAATTGGAATCGTGAAGAATTACGTTCGTATCAAGTACGAAGAGCTTAGGCCGACCTGACTCGTCAATCATTGCACACTCCGTGGGCCGCTATCTTCAGCGCGTCCTGCGACCAAGATCATACCGCCCAACAAAACCACGGGTCAACATCCAGGGTGCTTTCTCTTGCCGGTTTTTCCCTTAACTTAATTTTAGGCCAAAGGCCGACCCGTTGTCATAAAATCTTCAAAAACCAGACGGGCTTCGCGACAAATCCGTGAATTCCGCCGAGTTTTTCCGAGTCTCGTCGGTGCGGACAGCTTCTCACCGCCCCGTTTGCCAACGGCTGACCACCGCTCGATAACCGAGGTAGAACGGCCCTAAACCCAAAACCATCACGATCGCCCCGCCCAGGACCAACTGCCAGATTGGCGTGTGTTCCTTGGCGCGACGGACACCATCGGTCGCGTTCTCGCGCGAAATAAGAAACAACTCGGCAGCAGGATTCGATTGCCGAAGTTCTTCCAGCACGCCGTCGCTGTACTCGAATCGCGTAAGTGTTAACTCGGCCAAATTGTCCAATCGCTGCAGCTGTAACACACCAGCGTCTCCGATCGCTGTCTCTGATAGGTCGAGTCGCTGTAGGCGGTCAAATACGACAAGCGTTTCGATCGCTTGAGCCGTAATTGCCGTGCGAGAAAGATCCAGCCGCTGCAAGGCAGGACAGCCTGCAAGCTTCGCGATCCCCCAATCCGTAATCTGAGTACCTCGCAACCGAAGTTCGATCAGTTTGTCGTTGCCAACGATCGCATCAAGTCCTGCGTCCGTGATCGACGTACCATTGAGGTTCAAGCGAAACCGTTCATTGTGATCGAGAGCGGGCTTCAGCTCGAGCAGCTGGCCGTCGTTCAGTCCTGAACCCGAAAAGTCGATCCTCACCACGCGATCGTGACTTGTATCGCTTTCAGGATACTCGTAGGCAAGATCGGCACCGGCACGAGCAAATGGCGTAAGACGGTAACTCTCCACAATTGGCTGGGCAAAGTTGACAACTATCAACAGCAATACAACCCACAGCAGAGCGCGCGTCCAAATGGTGGCGCCTCGGTAAAACCTGGGGAGAAGCCGAGTTACCCCGTTGCCGGTAGGAACATTCGTCGCATGGGTGCTGTCCATGAATAGCAGTGCCACCGCCACGCCGAGTGCATACCACAAGTATCCGGAGTATGAGTACGCCCGTCGCACGTCTAGTGGATAGTCCCCTAATATTTCAAGAGACTGAGCGATCGCGCCGAGCAACAAGAATGGAACGAGCAGCACCACCGGAACGAGGGCCAACGACGTAAGCCAAGCAACCGCGAGACCGACCGTGATGGCGACGGCCGCTTCGGTAACCGTCATCGGTTTACGCCACGACGACTTCATTGCCTATTCAACTCCAGGTTCGCGATAACTCGAGACTCGCAAGTATACCGAATTCCCGCCCGTCATTGGGGCACGCAGTGTTCGACGCTGCCACACTGTGTGCCGCCGACGCCAAGGGGTGGAATACCTCGAACCAACAAGTATTGGCAGTGTGCCGTTTCAATTCTGCAGGTTTTTGCGTGCCACGTGGTATCCGATCGATACCGCCTTGCATTTGGGTTTAAAGACCCGGATACTATGCACACGCTGATGCGGCCAACGTGGCCGACGAATGGGGGGCCCCGCCAACATTGTGGGTCATAACCGATACCGTGACTTTTCGCAGGAATCAACGCTATGGACCATTGTCGAAACTTCTTCCTTACCGCCATCGTTCTTCTTGTCGGTCTTCACGCGTGCGCCGCAGACAAACCGCAACCTGTTCGCATGGGTTGCGGCATGATGACGTTCGATACGGTTCCCGGGTGGGGGCTGCGCCCCGACGGTCAGTCGGCGCTGGGATCGACTCACGGTTCGGTCGTTGTCGATAAAGCGGGAAACATCTACACCAGTGCCGCGAAAGGCGTCATTGTGTTCACACCTGACGGGGGAGTCGTGCAGCAGTATCTGGGCGACGACTACACGAACATCCACGATATGGAAATCCGCGACGAAGACGGGACGGAATTCATCTACGGGGCCCGCAACAACAACGCCGAAGGGATCAA
>JAGQPD010001010.1 GCA_020426865.1 Planctomycetales bacterium | reverse complement strand
TGATCAATATCACGCGCCTCAGGTTCGCGCGTTGCGACGCTAATGTAGCGCAATGAGCAAGAAGTCCGCGGCCGATATCAATTTGATAACCACGCGGTGTCAACTTGACATCGACGGTGTGATCCGGTGTGTGTCCTTGGGGGGATTGTGACAGCGGATTGGACAAAGATTTCTAGCCTCCCAGTCGTGCCATGTCTTCGGGGGTCACGGTAATCTGCCGACAAAATCCTGTGTGCATTCGCACATATTCCAAATGGCTGACCTGATCCGGTTCACTGTGCAACGCGGTGGCAATGCGCAGTTTTACTTGGGTGTCCAGCGCATCGTATTCGCCTGGCCAGATCGTGTTCGTCTCCACGACCAGCGCCTCGCGATATGCGTCGAATTTGTCCGCCATAGTCTGTGTCGCTCCTTGTATATGGATGATCCCGGAGTCGCATGGGTCTCCGAGTCGAGTCACGCGACTCAACTCGGAGAGCCAAGCCGCGTATTGGAAACGGTCCAGGTCGTAGTATACTTCGAGGTGCAGCGGACTGGAACGAGGGGAGGGGAAGGGACGGGGAAACGCGAGGAACGATTAGATGCGGGGAAAACTGACGATCGAAACAATCTTGGTTCTGGCGGTCGTGGCCGGGTGTTTCGCTTGGTGGTTTCGTATCCATTTGCAAGATCAAGCCTTGGCATACTGGGGAACCGACGCAATCCGATTGATACAACGCGGGTCCTCAGTACGCCTTGAACGAATATCTGCCGACGGAGCCGTACTTTCGCACCGCGATATTGGAGACGTTCCCGGACTCTCGCATCTGCGCCATGCACTGCTGGTTGACGCGACTTATGATTGGCCGGCGGATGCGGCACGACTCGCCAATCAAGCGGACGATCCATCGTCCTCGGGTGATTACCGATTGGTTTTCTCTGAGGATTCGCAACAAGCAGCCCTGTACTTTAATTCCACGACCGGCTGCCTGGCTCGTTCCACTTCCGACGGCTCGCCACGACAGTGGCTGAGGTTGAACGTGGCTGACGGATTCCGCGAGTTCTTTGCGGAGCAATTTCTCGAAGTACGCAGTCATGTTGATCCCGATGAAGCACTTTAGAAGCCGGCGCGAAATCGAGTATTGAAGCGGCGATGCAAGTCATCTCGGCGGTCTGTATTGAGCGAGCTTTCGGGAAGAGGCGTGACTGTGTCACCCGATTGGGTAAACAGATCGTGGTCCTTACACCAACCATGCACCGTTAGTACATATCGACGAGACCATCCCGTGGGCAATTCGCCGCTGGTGGCCGTGAACTCCAGATGCAACTCCTCACCTGGGCCAAAGATCGCCAAGCACTGATCGTTGTGTTCGATCAGCTCACGTGCGTCTCCGAATTCGGTATAGTAGCCCGACAAGTGGCACGTATCCCACAACGGCACACGCTTTTGATAGTCGAACATCGGAAGTCGCTGGTTGCCGGTCGTGCGGAGTGGAAACCCCGATTCTCTCACTTCCGCAGTCAGCAAGGCAAGTTCGACGTGTTGTGCGTTGGGACATGGTTCTGCCCTGCAGAGAGAGATTCTGTCGTAGTAAATCTCCTGATTCGTCGTCAATCGCAATCGCCGCGTGCCTGTCGGCAGAATCGGCAGCGGAACGGACATTTGTCTTGGCATCCCGGCGGGATAGCCGATTTGATCAAAGACCAAATGCCATTGATTGTTTCCGTCGGACGCCTCGATCGTGATCGCTCGATAATCCGCCCCGGCTTGCCAGGCGGCAAACATCGTCTGCGCGTAGGGGTATTCAATCCAGCCGTCGATCAGCAACAACATGGGGCGTTGATCGTCGTCGAGAGGCTGAGAGAACTCGAGTGTCAACTGGTGCTCTCCCGACAACCGGCCAATGAATCTGCGATCCAGCTCGCTAGGAGGTGCCGCAACATTGTCTCTTGTAGTAATGGCGGCCAAGACGTCTTCCCCACGTTCATTGTGCGCCGCTGACGGGAGAAGAACCGAACCATCCTTGAAGAAAACCACGTTGCTTGTCGGAAAAGGGGGCGAGATCCCCATCCGTTCGTCTAGCGTCAGCTCCCAACCCGGCGGCAGGTCAATCTGCATCAGCTCGGCGTGGTCGACATAACAGACTTCTTCCATCGGTTCATGGATCTTGATCGCGTATCGATCTTCCTCGACGCACAACTGGTCCGCCTGAATCACGAACCGTTCCATCGGACGAGGTGTTGAGTACTCGTTGGGAGCGATCCAGTATCCCAATCCCCCCACACCGAGAAGATCGCTGACAAATCGATAACGCTCTCCGTCCCAGGTGAAGAGTACCGGGCAACTGGACAACTGACGTTGCGTTTCCGCAATCACGTGATGCTGACCCGCCGTCAGATTCATTTCCGTCTGCAGAACTCCATCCGGCCATTGGATTGTCACAAAGTCAACAGCCTGTCGCTCGCCCAAGCCGATCGCCAGCGGCTGAAGGCTCTGTCCTGGACCGGAGGTCGCTTGATCCACGCGCGCGATCGTCCATTGCGACCCGACGCGAAATGCCGCCGTTGCTCCGATTCCGGACGCATTGCTGCGCATGGCGTTGGCTTGATCGTCGCCGCCAGTGAACGAAAAGCTGGCAAACTTTCCCCGTCCAGCACCCGGCTGCCAGAGATGGGGGAGGCCCTTGTCGTCGACCGCAATGACCGATGGCCCTTGGCCCGGCTGCAGCACGACCGGCGCCCACGCGACCAGTTTCATCCCCGCTACCCCCTCCGCGGTCGAGTGCGCCGCGATCGTCATCCCTTTGCGATCACGCACTTCCCAACCGCCATCGGTCGAGACGATCAGTTCCTGTTGTCCATCGCCTGTCACATCGAGTGCCGCCAATCGCGGAACGACGTTGTCGTCGATACTCACGGCCGCACCTAACCGCCGTGAATCGATAATGTGTGCTGATTCGGTGTCGAGTGCCACGCGGCAGGCATGGAGGTCTCCATTCCCATCCAGGATCGCCAATTCGCCACCGCCCGTACTGGCTAAATCAACCCATAGCGCCGCGCGAATATCGGCGATCTCCGAATCGCAGCGCAGACCGCGGTAGCTCCAAAGACGATCATTCACGTACACGCCATGCGGCGAGTTGCGATGGATTGCCAGCAGATCGAGATCGCGATCCTGATCGATGTCACATGCCAGCAATTGTACGACATTGTCTGGATGAAGCCCCTCGATGTTTGGTAGATCGGCTGCCTGATACTCGCCGTTGCGGAGGTTGTGAAAAAGTTGCCAGGGGAGTTCCTGGTGTCGGCATAGCAGGTCGAGGTCGCCGTCATGATCGGCGTCGACGAACAGTGCGTCCGCTGTTGTGACGCTTTCGCCCGCCACGTTGGCTGCTGCTGCGATGTCCTGCCAGTTGCCGTGCCTATCTTGCTCCATCAGGCAGTCATGACCGTTTCGACAGAGGAACACGTCGACTCGTCCGTCGTTGTTGTGGTCACCCCAAACGGCCGCGCTCACGTGGTCGATGGTAGCCAGAGGGTGGTGGAGGTCCAGCGAGTATTGGTGATTTGCGTCGCCGAGCAAGACTGCGTTTGTTGCGCCGATATCCGGGTCGTTCAATCCGTTCGGAATCAGCAGGTCGAGGAAGCCATCGTGATTGAGGTCGCACGCAGTAATGGACGGGGGAGCTTGATCGCCAGGCAGTTGCCAAGCAATTTGAGGCGACGGATTGACCAGTGGCCGGGCAGGTTCGAACCACGGTCCTGAATCGTTCCTGTGTACGGTGCCGTTGTCGTCAGCGGACGGCAACACTTGCGTTTCGGCATTGCGACCCATCCGCGTGTATTTGATTTCCGCCAGATGGCCGCGGGGATTGTTGGCCAGACGCTGGAAGGATTCTAGGTACGGCCGCGCCTCCTCGCTGCGTCCTTGCCGCGTCAAAACCTGAAACAACCGATAGTAACTGCTGCGTAGATACGGATCGATCTCGATAGCCCGGCGATACAACCTCACCGATTCTTCCGGATCGCTTTCTTCCAGCAACTGGGCCAGAAAATGGGCGGCATGTGGATCATCTGGGTCACGATCAGCGACGTCGCGGAAGTCACGGAGTGCCGTTTGTGTGTCTCCAGAAGTCATGGCCAACAGGGCGCTGCAATACCGAGCTCTCAGATGATCAGGTTGTTGTTGCAGGACTTCTGCGACCAGCGATTGGGCCCGGAGCAAGTCCTCGTTTTGCTGCCGGTTCAGTATCGCGATTGCCAAATTCACTTTCGCGTCGGGGGAGGCTGGGAGCCGATTGACAACGCCGGCGAAAGCGTCGGCCGCCGCAGCGTATTCGAAGCGTCCCATCAAGGCAACGCCGCGGTTGGTATCCGAAATCGCCCGGTCGTCCAGGATAGAGTGCGACAATTGTGTGTCGTGTGGTGGCGTTTGATTTGTTGTGGCCGTGGAGCCGCCGGACGGACCTGCCGGCTGTCGCTGGCAGCCGATGGTGGCCACCGCGATAACGCCGGCTAACAGCATCACGGACGTGGCCGAAATCGCGAGGGAAGGATGAGCGAACACGTTGTTCGTTGTCCGGGGGCGAGTGAACAATGAGAGCGGCCCGACTGCCTTGGACAATGGCCGTCGGGCCATGAAGTTTTCCATCATGCCGCGCAAGTCACGGGACGCTGGTGAATCAACGCGACGGTGCTAGTTTCTCCGCCGAAAAAATCGGATAAGCCAAGGGGCCAGTGTCAGTAGTAGTGCTGCACTAGCCGGTTCGGGAACGCTGCCGATGGCGGCCGCGGCACCGGCGGTGTTACCGAAATTATCCTTCCACACCGTGTAGTCCGCCGCATCGATGACACCATCTCCATTGCCGTCAGCGGCAAGCTCTGTCGTGGATCCGAAGTTGTCTTTCCAGAGGGTGTAGTCGGCGGCATCAACGACACCGTTTCGATTGTAGTCGCCAAGTAGCGGTTCGGCTAGATCTGGGACGATGTCAGTTATCCAATCAAAGTAGTCCGCTACGCGAACCCAACCCGACCACAGGCTCGCATCAGGAACGCCCGGAACTGAATTGTCTGTACTGGAAATTCCCGCCAAGTAGGTCTGCCCATTCTCTTCGACAAAGAGCCCGCCACCACTGTCGCCACTTGCGGAAATGTACTCAAGTGGTAGTGGCAATTCGTTTCCGCTGATGTTCTTGGAAGGGCCACCCGGATAATCAAAATCAAAGAACAACTGCCCACACCAATTGGAGCAGAATACTTTTTGTGAAAAGTCAGAACGCAAGCCATCGATAACATTTTGACCCGCCCGGCGAGGTCCTCGATTGGACCCCTCCGTGGGATGTGGTGACGAGGAGTCGGTGAAGTCGCCGAAACCGACGAGCGTTGCAACCGATCCAATCTCACTCGTTCCGCGATAGAGTTGTGACGGCGTGATACCTGTAACAGCGGTTTGTAATTCTACGACGGCCAGGTCTTCACTGGGGTGCTTGAATATCCGACCGAAGGGGTGTCTTACTCCCTCGGCTTCATAACCTATGTTGATTGAACCGCCGAAATTTGGAACATGCCGCGCTGTCAATATCCATTTTGGATGGATGAGAACGGCAGAGGCAAACCAATCAAATCCTCCGAAGCCATTAAGCCAATATCGGCCGACAGCTTCGTACCTTGGGTCTTGCCCTAAATCGAGATACTGCTGGTCTGGGACGTCCGCCCGAATGACACCTGCCCGAGCTTGACCGACATAGGCAATGGCTGCAATACACATCGTTAAAAAGTACGCTTGACGCACGTTTCACACCCCGCGTTAGAATACAAAATGCTTTCGGCTCACGATGTGCCGGTTGCTAACTGCCGATCGTATCGGTTGCAACACCCTCCTTCAAGTCTCCAGGGACAAAATGTTGGCGTTTTCGAAGACGCCTGCATCCGCCCGCTCAATCGGCGGTGAAAGTGAACAAAGTACAAAATCCGTCATGGTGGCGACGTTGAGGCATTTTAATCTTCGCGGCGAGTGCGTCACCCCTGAGCTCGACTTTTTCCGTTTTAGGCCACCTCAAATGTCCCGATTTGTGGCTTGAAGCGAGATCACATCACGAATCCTAGGCTCATATCGGCACATCGTGGCTGGCTGATTCTTTCGTAGTTCGCCGCCGTTTGTCGTAGATTTGCGTTGTCGTAACGTGTTTGTGCCCCAACAGCTCCTGGACTTTCGCAATATCGACCCCTGCGTCCAGCAGCAGAGTCGCCGTCGTTGCGCGAAGCGAGTGGGGGGTGTAGATACAGCGATTGGGCTCCTCGGTGCATAAAGGGTCGTCTTCTTCCCTCGCCACCATGCTTCCGGGGAGCATTTCCAGGTATCCCTGCACGAGCAGGTACATCGCGGTCTCGCTCATGTGGCGATTGGCAAGGTTGTGCGACCGGGGCCCGGAACGAGGCCGAAAGAGGGCCCCGCTCTTGATTTCGGCCTTCTTGATATAGGCGTCGATCGCTTCGGCGGCTGCGAAATGGAGGCCTATGGTGCGGCGCTGGCTCCCTTTTTCGTTGAGTTTGACGGTGGCCTCTTCGTCGACATGATGGAAGTCCGTGACCTTGACGCGACAGGCCGTCCCTATCCGCACTCCCGAGTAGAGAAAGAACCGGATCAATGCCCGATCACGGTACGCGATCACCGAATCCCCTTTGGGCAGCCCCATTAGTTGCCGTGCGCGGGTTGCCGAGAGGGCTTGCGTCGGTTGGACGGGGTCGGTGGAAGCTCGGGCAATGAACTGGGCATGAGCGGGATTGGGGACAACGATCGGCAGTCGCAGCTCAGCGGCGACGCCTTGAAGGTACTTGTAGAAGCTCGAAACCGAGGAGACGCGGCGATTGAGTGTCTTCGGAGCAGCCCCGGCCTTGGTCAGCGAGTCCCGCCAGCCGGAGATTTCGCCGACGGAGACCTGCAGCAGGATCATGGCGTCCTCGGGCCAGGCGAGTTTCAAGTGCTCGACGAGCGACATCACATCTTGCCGGTAGGCCCGCTGCGTGTGGGGACTGGTTCTTTGCTGGACCCACATTTCGAAGATCTGGGCGACCGAGAGGTAAAACCGATCGACCTTGGTCCGGACCCTCCGGGTCGCATGATCGGCGAGGATCGGAGGCATCCGTTCCTGGTCGATTTCCTGGGGTGTGCCATCGGGGACGAGCGTACCTTGGGCGACCATTTTGGCGACCTCCTCGATGGGTGTAATCGGTGATTTCTTGCTCATAGATTGACTAAGATAACAGATTTTATCATAAGC
>JAGQPD010001009.1 GCA_020426865.1 Planctomycetales bacterium | reverse complement strand
CAGGTCTCCGTCGGCGAAATCTCCGCTTGGCGTGATTCGCTCACCAAAGCGGGGGCTGCTCCGAAGACACTCAATCGCCGCGTCTCCTCGGTCTCGAGCTTCTACAAGTATCTTCAAGGGGTGGCCGCCGAGCTGCGACTCCCGATCGTTGTCCCCAATCCCGCTCACGCCCAATTCATCGCTCGGGCCTCGACCGACCCCGTCCAGCCAACACAAGCCCTCTCAGCGACCCGCGCACGGCAATTGATGGGACTGCCCAAGGGAGATTCGGTGATCGCGTACCGCGATCGGGCGTTGATCCGGTTCTTTCTCTATTCGGGAGTGCGGATTGGCACCGCGTGTCGTGTAAAAGTCTCGGACTTCCATCATGTCGACGAAGAGGCCACCGTAAAACTCAATGAAAAAGGGAGCCAGCGACGCACGATTGGCCTCCACTTCGCCGCCGCTGAAGCGATCGACGCCTATATCAAGAAGGCCGAAATCAAGAGCGGGGCCCGCTTTCGGCCTCGTTCCGGCCCCCGGTCGCACCATCTCGCCAACCGCCGCATGAGCGAGACCGCCATGTACCTGCTCGTGCAGGGATACCTGGAAATGCTCCCTGGAAGCATTGGTGGCGAGGGAAGAAGACGACCCTTTATGCACCGAGGAGCCCAATCGCTGTATCTACACCCCCCACTCGTTTCGCGCCACCACCGCCACTTTACTGCTTGACGCCGGAGTGGATATCGCCAAAGTCCAGGAACTTTTGGGGCACAAACATGTGACGACAACGCAAATCTACGACAAGCGGCGGCGGACCACCAAAGAATCGGCAAGCCATGATGTGCCCATCTAAACTGATTCGGTTCACATGTATGACCTCACCGAGACCGCCTAGCCGCAGATGGCGGTTCGTCGTAGCTTGGCCTGCTATCTGCCAATCCGTGGGTCGTTTTCCGTGATAATCTCCTCATCTTTACCGGGACACCAAACAACTATCTCGGTATTGTCGTGGATCCAAGCAAGTGTCATATGTTGCACGGTCAATCTTGATCCAGTCCGTACTGTTTATCCCTCGGCGATTCTTCGTTGTTGGGCTAGTGGGAAAGGCACTCGCAATCTTAATCCATCGACCCTGTTCTTTGGCCGTGATACGGACATCGTCGGCTGCCTCTGATAAGTCTTGATCTTGACTGAAGACCAGCGCCACATCGTAGGCATTCTTATGCGCTAGGCGGGTGATGTCCAGCGCAAGACGCACGTCAATCCCCTTTTCCTCGCCAACAAGAATAGCGTGCGTCGAACCGTCGGGCATTCGAAACTGCTTGTTTCGATATCGTAAAGGACGCGAATAGGTGACGATCCCGGCCTACGACGTCGCCAAGAGTTTCGCGCTCCAGAATCGATGCCACTTGGGGTTGTCGGCAGCATCCGGAATCCCCGTGTAGAAACGGATTTGAACGAGCTGCCAGCCAGTTTGTTGCGACGCAACGGCGGTCGCCAGTTTCGCAGGATCGTAATTGGGGGTCCGATGACCGAACGTTTCGCGGCCAGCGTGAAACAGATTCTGGCCGTCAATACAGGCAACGGTGCATTTGACCTTAGTTCCAGTTTTGCACTTTTCGGGGGGAAAAATGGTGTAGGTGAAAATGCGGTCCGGCGCGCAGAATTTGGATTCAATTCCGTGCGGCATCGTTATATCACGGATTTGATCGCTTCCAGTGACTTCGTCGGCAACGGGCACTTCTCGGACTATCATCGCTTCTTCAGTCGCGCGGTTTGGGATATTGACCAGCTTGGGAAACTTCTGGCCCAGCTGGTCGTGAAGGCGCTCGTTGGCAATGATGCGACGATCGTCCTGGCCGGCGACGATACGCTGTGCCGAAAACGGGGCTTGGGAATAGTCGGTACCGGCATGCATCACGACGCGCTCAACTCGTCGAAGTCCAAAAAGCTTTTTCATTGCGGACACGACTAGGTGGATCTGTGCATCGTGATCGTCAATCCGTGGTGGGCACCGTCGAAGGTGTTTGCGTTGCCAATCTGCATGCGACTGTATCGCAACAAACAGGGACTGGCCATAGGCAAAAACAAAGTCAAAATCAAACGTGATTCCAACAGTACGGTCTCCACGGTTCGCCACGAGTCAAGACCCGGACAGGTCTCTACTATACTGCTGGCAAAGATCGTCTACTTCGCTTCGTGCTCTCCCAAGACACCGTCGGTGATCGGCCGACTCGAGTCTTCTTCAGCACCAACGTCGATCTTTCGACGCGCCAGATTC
>JAGQPD010001008.1 GCA_020426865.1 Planctomycetales bacterium | reverse complement strand
TTCGCTCGATCAGATCGAGTAATCGTTCGGACATTCGAGAGTCTTTTGTAGTGCCAGCGCGAAGGCAATCTTTGCATGAATGAATTCGTCCAAGTGGCTGTCGTGCGGGTGATGCAGTACGAATCCACGTTCGGCTCGTTCAGCAAGAATGGCGATCTTTTCCGGCGTGCCCGGCATCACGTTGGTGGGCGTTGGCCATTTCACCGGCTGATCGATTCCACAATTCCGAACATCACGGCGACCATCTAGTTCGTTCTGCAGTTTCCTGATCATTGTTGGTCCCTCCCGGCTAGTAGCGCAAGACGGCAGCCAACGGCGAATTGCTCGGCGGTACAACCTTTGCCATCGGATGGATTTCTCCGCCGTGCAATAGCGTTTCGACTGCTGCAAGGTTCACAAGATCGTCGTCTTCGGACCTGCCGGTAATACGGGTTTCGTGCAATTGGTCGTCGATATACCCATAGACTTCCGCCCGTGGGTCGTACAGCAAGCCCTCGATTCGCCCGTCGGCAGCGGCCGTTACGATTCCCTCCGGGTCGTCTAAGACGTGCGCCGTGCCAACTTTCTCCAGATAGCGGCCGAGCATCTTTTTACTCGGCTCCAATCGCGTCGCCTGCAGGGATTGCCAGGCCGCCTCAAACAGTTGGTACGGGGAGACACGATCGTAATTTCCGCTCAGCTCCACCGCCAATAATGACGGATACGTGTTGCAGGAACGATAGACCGTTGCCAGTCTCGTCACAGCGGCCAGCAATAGCGGTGACCCTCTTCCGCTTAAGTAGTTGGAGACCGACTGATCAACGGCGCGACAATAACTTTTCAATTCAGACATCGCTGTCTCGGACTCGCCCCCTTGTCCGTGAAAGACCGCAGCTTGTTTGCCATTAGTCCCGCCTCCCGCCGCGGAATGAACCTGGGCACCACGATCTACCCCGTCGATGTTAAGGAACGCTTGCAGGTTCTCTGGCAGCCCTGCCAACGCAATTCTTTTCACACAAGCACTATCCCCTTCGTAAAGTGACACATGGTTCTCCGAAAGGGTCAGCACATGATAGGAACACTCGTCCTCAAGCAACGGTAATAAACTGCGCACGCTGAACCGTTTACCGACAGTGACAGACTCTGGTAACGTTATTGGGACGCGATACAACCGACGAAGCTTTCGTGCAACAAAGATTGCCAACCCGAGCTGACGGTCCCCCCAATACGGCTTATCGGCCGGCAGATCGGAGACGAACGCCAGCAGGTCGCGGGCCTCCGCCGGCCGCACACCCCGCCGTTCCAGCTTTTGCTCGGCCTCCCGCACTAGATTCTTCAAGCGAATCACATCCTGTTCGCCATCGCGCCCCGCGGGATGCGTCGGCATTTGCAGTGTGACGCACGGTGGCTGCTCCCAACGAATCAATTCCTCCAAATTGCCTCGTGTAAAACGATCCATGGCACACCTCCCATTTCGCAAACAACGCAACTACGAAATAGCTTGGGATTGCGTCCCCACTATTGAGCTCCCCACTATTGCGCCCACCACTATTGAGATAAGTGCAAGGTTCATGCCGATCGCCGAATTCTCGTTCTGGTTGTCTACAGACGTTCCGAGGCGCGCCGAGCAAAATCGCCAATCAGAGGTTCCTCTGTGCGCCTGAAATCACCAAAACTCATCGTGATCGCTTCATGATGCGTTTCACCTTCGAAGGTAATCTCATCGCAGCGTGCGAGCCTGGTATCAACGATCGTTCGCATCCCATAAAGCGACCCAAACGGTGGCAGCACTCCCCGCTCACAGTCCGGACAACGTTCACAAATCTCGCGTTCGGTGGCCAAGTTTATCTCGCAGCCCCCAAGCATCTGGGAGACCATCAGCGTATCGACTCGACAATCGGCCGGTAGCACTGCGACGACATATACATAACCGCGGTCAGCCCGCAACATGACCGTCTTGGCCACTTCCCGACCTGGCAGATGCAATACCGCTGCCATGCGATTGGCAGCGTGCGTTTCTGGATGGGGAACCAATCGAAACGAAATGTGTCGGTGACTTAGATACTCTGCCAGTGACATGGGAATTCTCCTTGCGAAATGGTTCGGACGCTTGCAGTGCTACGTGAAAGCATCGGCGGACTCGGTGACACGCCGCCTTGCGGCTCGTACGGCGATACGGCTCTGTGTTGGTCATCGCAAAGCGTTTCACAACACCAGTCCATTGTCAGGCATCAACATGACCGGTGACGTGACCGGTGATCTTCAGCCAGTCGCGCAGCCTTTGCATCTGCTGCATGATGCTCAGATGCTGTCGCCGCAACAGGGCGTGCGACTGACCGGCTGCCTCGTGCTGATGCTGCATCCGCCGGTGTTCCAGTTCGTACTGTTTCACCTCGCGGTGTTCTCCACAGGCCTCGGCCTGAGCGATATCGTGCTCGTGCATGAGGATGTGTTGCTCGTGCGAGGCACACTCCAATCCCCAGACCATCACATCGGCCTCATGGCGGAGGACGAGATCCTGCACTTGGGCAATCACGTCCAACGCCGCAGCATTTTCTCGTCGCCATTGCGACGTGTCGTCGATCCAACTTTGGTGATCGCGATGGGCTTCTTGATGCTCGCGATGTATCGCCGCATGATCGATTGTGCTCATCATGTCTCTCCCCATTCTTGCAACGCGTCCGATGGGGAAAAGTACTGCAAATCGCGCGCCGAGACGACATTACGCGATGCCACAACCAGCGTCATCGATATTGGGTCGCGGTTACTTCTTTTCGTCCTCTTCGGTCGCTTGGCGTTTTAGGCCAAACGCGTAGTAGTGCCAACCAAGATGGTCGTCGACCAACACAGCGCCACCGGGAGCAACGTAGCGTCGGATCACGGCAAAGGGTGGCAAAGGATGCTCTTCCAACGCCTTGTGCAAGACAGCGGCCGGCGAATCGGGTCGGCGTTCGGCACGTTCGGCTAACCGTTCCAGCAGATCCGGATTGGTCAGCATGGAATACATCCAACGGAGCCCTTCCTCGGGGCGTTGGAAAGAGAAGCCACCCGGCTGAGCGGCTTCGTTGAGATAGCTGATCGCATGGTCTTTCACCAGACTGTAGTCCAACGTTCTCGACAACGACGCATCTGGGGACTGGTGAGTCGAAATGACTCGTTCCAATAGGCGAGGCGAACTGCCGATGATCAAGCAACCGTCAAAAACCATGACACAGGGGCGCTGCATGCGCATACCTCCCTGTGGTCCAAACATCCCTGGCGGCAAATTCCGCGAATCAAATTCTTCCGCCTCCTCGCGGCCTTCGGGAGTAAATCGATAGTACGTCTGGCCGCCATAAGTATCCTCCGTGATCACATCGCGATACTTGCTGGCCAACTTTCGCAACGTCGCTTCCATCCGTGCGGTATCCTTGACGGTCACCGCAATCGCGTTTGCTTGCGTGGGAATCTCTTCACTGCGATCGAACCAGTCGATGGTCGTGATCCGACCCTTTAGCTGTTCAATGAGTTCCTCCTTGAAATCGATATCGATCTTATCGGAAATGTTCCGCTCGATCAGCCGATCAAGCGCCCCTTCGCTCTTGAAGCTGTCGTAGACCTTCGCCAACGTCGTGTAAATCTGCGGGACGTCCCAGTAACTTGTCGAGTAGCTGGCCGTGTCTTCCGGAACCCAGCTTTCGGGCGACATGTCACCAGTATCCAACGCCAGCATCTTCATGATCGCTTCACGTGGGTTGTCGATGATCAGGTGGGCGTGCACGATCGAGTCGTAGTCGTCCGGTGCCAGCGTCGCGCTAAACCCGATTGAGTTGAGACCATCCAATCCCAACGACGGCAGCAATCCCAAGGTGACCTGCGATCCAAAATCACCACGGGCATTGGCGCGAAAGATCCCGACCGGATCGACGAAAAAGTTGATCTGCGGTGGGTTCTTTCGATCCGGCGCACAACGCTGGCGAATTTCCGCATACTTGCGG
>JAGQPD010001007.1 GCA_020426865.1 Planctomycetales bacterium | reverse complement strand
CAACACACTATTTTCCCGTCCTCGCCTCCACCATCCAGCAACTGGACGACGCTGATAGCGCTGCGATTGCCGTGGGCGACGTCGATGGCGATGGCGATGTCGACGCGGTTTTCGCGAATTTTGGCAATGGAGCGATGGGCAACGCCAATACACTGTGGTTCAACGATGGCGAGGGCAACTATTTCGATAGCGGCCTGCGGATGGACAACGATATCACACGCGACGTGGCACTGGTCGACCTCGACCTGGACGGCGACTTGGATGCGTACTTTGCCAACGAAGGTGCCGACAAGATCTGGTGGAATGATGGCCTTGGCGGTTTTACCGCCGGGGCGGAACTATTGAGCACCGCGAGTTCAAATAGTGTGGCAGCGGCCGACCTCGACAATGATGGTGACGTCGATTTGGTATTAATGCATGCATACCCTGTCCCGAGCACGATTTGGTTGAACGACGGCACGGGACATTTCGCGCAAAGCGGATCACTCAGCGGAGGCGTGCAGCAACTGGACGCCGCGTTAGGTGACATGGACCGAGACGGTGACCTCGACATCATGGTCGTTGACTATTTTCTCGGCAAGACTCAAGTCTGGCTCAACAACGGCAGCGGTGGGTTTACGCCGGCGGGAAACGGACTCGCAATCGAATTTGCCACCAGCGTTGCCCTGGGAGACCTGGACGGAGACGGCGACCTGGACGCGTTTGTCGGACGCGTAGGCGACAATACGGTGTGGCTGAACAATGGCAGCGGCATCTTGAGCGATACCAGCCAGTTGCTCGGGGGCTCCGATACCCACGCGGTTGCACTGGCCGACTTCGATAGCGACGGCGACCTGGATGCCGTTACCGCCAACAGTCGACCAGTGGGGAATAAGGTCTGGTTGAACGATGGCACTGGAATGTTTGCCAGCGCCGGTTTCAGCTGGGAAGATCACGCAAGTCACGACCTGGCAGTAGCGGACATCGACGACGACGATGACGATGATGTGCTTTTAGCGAACTACCTTCCGCTCGACTCCGCGCCCCAACAGGGACGCACAAACACCCTCTGGCGAAACATCCTTACCTTTCCCGATGCCAGGGATGATCACGTAACGGTCATCAAGAACTCGTCGATCGACGTCAGCGTCATTGACAACGATACACCCGACAGCGACCTGCGCGTCGTTGACATCGGTAGTGCCCCTCATGGAACACCTACCAACTTGGGCAACGGTACGGTGCGTTTCGTCCCCGAGCCCAACTATGTCGGTGAAGCGACATTCGAATACACAATCGCTATCGACCCGGTCGAAATCGTTGCGAATAACGGACACGCGGCCGACTGGTTTGGCACTTCGGTATCGGTGGACGGCAAGTGGGCAGTCGTGGGCGCGCCACTGGAGGACGAGAAAGGGACCAGCACAGGAGCTGCGTACGTGTATCAGCGAACGGGCAATCACTGGACGTTGCAAACGAAACTGACAGCCCCTGACTGGAAAAAGCTCGATCAATTCGGCCAGTCGGTCGCGATCT
>JAGQPD010001006.1 GCA_020426865.1 Planctomycetales bacterium | reverse complement strand
CAAGCGTCGCTTCAACATTATAGGTTCCTACGGCCGTTGTTGGAAACGCCTGTACTTGAAGGTAGTACGTACCCGTATATGGCGCTTCGTACTTGATCCTGGCGAGGTATCCCGGTCCCCCATCGTCGTCACTGAAGATTCGCCCTCCCGTTGCGTCATAGAGAGACAGAAGAGTGTCTTCTAGCGAGCCGGCAGTCGTGCCCCACGTGACCTCGGTTCCCCGTTCCAAGTGCACTTCAAACCAATCGGCGTCCCCTGGGAACTCGATGTCTCCGTCGATCGGCTGCTGTTGATCCCAACTTGTCACCGATGTGCGCGAATCCGTGTGGTCGTCTCCAAGCGGAAGGTCCACACTGGCGGCTGCCTGATAAATAAGGCCGTCAGTGCTTCCCGGCCATGCACCCAAATTCTGAAACGGCTCGAAACCAATTTCAAGCGCCCCCGTACCGTCGGTCGCCGCCCATAACTCGTCGAACACTGTCGTATCAGTTGTCAGTGGCGACAGCAACACGATCGTCGCCTCTGCCGTACTCACGCCGTTGTACGTGACGCTCCAGCGCAAGTCGCTCAGTTCCGCGTCGACCGTCGGTACGCCTGCTACCAGCAGGGTTGCCGATGGATCCGACATTGCCCCCGGGCGATACGTGACGTTGGCAACTCCATCTCCCATTCCGTTGTCGAACGTTGCCAGCGTGGCGACTTCCTCCATGCTTCCCGGCGTGTCATCGCCGAACCGAATCTGCAGGCCGGTTGGATCGGCGACGACAGACAGAATGTCCGGCAATTCCGTGAATGCTGTCACCGTTGCCTGGCCGCTCCGTAAGATTGCAAACGGCGCTTCCGTTGCCGTGGTCCGCTGAAAAAAGCGATACGTCGGGTGACGGTCGCTATAAATGGTGGTGAAATCCAGGTCAGCATGAGCGGCCAAGGGACAACGCAGCTCAAGCAGCTCGCCGCCGGCCAGCCGCTGCGTCTTCAAGGAAAACTCGACAATTCTGTTCCATTTCCCTGCCAATGTATCCTGCCCGATCCGTTGGCTGTCGTTGTCGCGGTAGGTCGTTGTCGCGGTAGGACGTCTGTCCCGTCCCCATCCTTAATTGTCGGCGACGGAGTCCGTCGATCCGCAGCCCGGGACTGGGCGAGATGGAAAAAACGGTCACGGGAGTGCCAGCATCGCTTGCGTTATTCGTGCTGCGTGGCGGCCAATTCTACGAGGATTTGGTGCGCCAGTTGCAGTATTGTAAGTCGTAAGTCGTGCAAGTCAGTCGTTTAGCGCGTCGAAGCAGGCACCAGTTGAAACGGAATCAATGACAGTGAACTATTTTCGACAGTGGACTATTTCCGGGGAGCTGCAATATGGTCGGAGGACGCGGTGACCATTTTTCATTTCGAGCGCGGATCATACGGCAGTTGGATCGCGGTGTGACGCGGGTCGTCGGTTTGCAAAGGAGAACAAGTCATGCCAAACGTTGTCCCCACTAAGAAGGCTTCGCCGAAAGGACTCTCGTTGTGGGGTGAGGCCGCGTATCCGGTTGACATTTTTCGAAACCGGTTTGAGGATTGGTTTCGCCGGTTTTGGCAGGAGATGTCGGACGTAGCACCCGCACCCGAGGGCGCGATTGGTACGAATTGGGAGTGCGAGCT
>JAGQPD010001005.1 GCA_020426865.1 Planctomycetales bacterium | reverse complement strand
GTCAGCGACGGGATGCCCGACGTCGCAAACGCAAGAAGCTGGAGGCGTCGTTCAAGGACTATTTCGATTTCCGCGAACGGTTGAATCGAATTCCGCCGCATCGGGTGTTGGCAATCAACCGTGGCGAGCGGACGCGGGTGTTGCGGGTGAAGATCGAGTACGACGCTGAGGCAATGCACGTAAAGGGGGGAGAGACGCTGATTTCGGCGGACCATCCGCATGCAAGCTTTTTGCAAGAATGCTTGCGGGACGCAATGCAGCGTTCGGTATTGCCGAGCATTGAACGAGACATTCGCCGAGAGCTGACTGAACGCGCAGAGGGGCACGCGTTGGATGTATTTGCCAGAAACCTGCGTCAACTGCTAATGCAGCCACCGGTAGCTCGCCGAGTGCTGGCGGTTGATCCCGGAATCCGAAGTGGTTGCAAGGTCGTGGCGCTCGATGAGTTCGGGCATGTGCTGGAGCATTCCCTTATCACGATTCTGGGGGATGATCAGCGGAAAGAGCATAGCTGCAAGAAGGTGGCAGAAATCATTCGGCGGAACGAGTTGCCGGTCGTGGCCATCGGCAATGGCACGGGATGTCGAGAGGCCGAGCAATTGATTGCCGACATGATCACCGAGCATTTTGCGGACTCGGATCTGGCTTACGTGATTGTCAATGAGGCAGGTGCGAGTGTCTATTCGACAAGTGTGTTGGCGGGTGAGGAGCTGCCGGAATATGACGCGACGTTGCGCGGCGCGATTTCGATCGGACGCAGATTGCAGGATCCGCTTTCGGAGCTCGTAAAGATCGAGCCCTCGAACATCGGTGTGGGACTCTATCAACACGATGTCAAATCCAAGCCATTACGCCAATCGCTAGATGACGTCGTGCAATCGTGCGTCAACTATGTGGGTGTCAACGTGAATTCGGCAAGTCCGGCACTGTTGGCGTACGTGTCGGGTTTGAATCAATTGACAGCGCGGCGTGTCTACGATCACCGCCGTACGCACGGACCATTCAAGACGCGGGAAGAATTGAAGGCGGTGCCGGGCATCGGTGATGCCGTTTTTCAGCAGGCCGCCGGCTTCCTGAAAATCAACTCAGGCGAGAATCCGCTCGACGCTACCTGGATCCACCCGGAAAGCTACGAAGTCGCTAAGTCGGCACTCGATTATCTCGACCTGACGATCCAGGATTTCGCCAGGACGATTCCCGAGGCCGTGGACGTAGCGCATTCGCGGCCGGCGATCGCCTTGCAACGAACCAAAGAACAGTTCGCCGCCGGCTTGGACCGGGCCGCCGACACTTGCTCAAACTGCGGGGGTGCGCAGCAGGAAGCCGCGACCACCGGTGAAATCGCGGCCACGACGGAAATCGCGGCCACCGCCGTCACCGAAACCGATGAGCTCGTAACCGATGCGCCGGTGACCGATGCGCCGGTAAGCGATGCGGCCGAATCCGATGGGGAGTCGATCTCGACGGGCAGTGACTCGGTAGTGTCCTCTGGCGAGCTAACAACAGGCTCGTCGGCGGTATTGGGCGAGACTCCAGTCGAAACAACAACCGGTGTCGCACCGTCCGTCAGCGACGCGGGGAATGCCGAGGTTGGTACGCTGCGTGAGGAGATCGCGAGCAAAGTACGAAATGTCGATGTCGCGGAGGTGGCGGAAAAACTGTCCGTCGGAAAGCACTTATTAGAGGATATTCTATCGAACTTGGCGCGACCGGGACGCGATCCACGCGAGGATCTGCGGCCACCAGTATTCCGTCGCGGGATCATGAAACTTGAGGACCTCAAGCCGGGGATGGAGTTGACGGGGACGGTGTTGAATGTTGTCGATTTCGGCGCGTTTGTCGATATCGGATTAAGTGATAGCGGGTTGGTCCATATCAGTTGCCTGGCGGATCGCTACATTCGCGATCCGCACGAAGTCGTCGGGGTCGGCGATGTATTGAGAGTATGGGTGTTGGAAGTCGACCGTGATCGTCGGCGTGTATCGCTGACGGCGATTGAGCCGGGAACCGAACGGCCCAAGGCCGAGCGACTGGCCGAGCAACAGCAGGCGGAGCGAAGCGGAGCGGGCCGTCCGCGCGGAGGGCGACGCAGGCCGCAGCAAGGCGAGCAAACGGGGGCGGCAGCAGGTGGCCAAGGTCGCGGACAGGGGCAGGGCGGACAGGGACGCGGTGGCCAGGGGCGCTCGGGCCAGGGGCGCTCGGGCCAGGGTCGCGGTGGCCAGGGGCGATCGTCGCATGGCGGGCGACCGGGCGGGGCGGCACGTGGCGGCACTAAGGTCCAAGGCAAGCGACCGCCCAAAAAGGTCAAACCGGTTGCGCCGATCACTGAAGCGATGCGCGAGGGGCGCGAACCAATGCGGGCATTCTCGGATCTGCTGCAATTCTACGAGCAATCACAGACCACACCATCCGTTGATCCGTCAACCGAAACGCCGTCGGAATCGCCTGGCGAAGAGACTGGTAATGAATGATTTTCAAGATCGTCTGCAGGCCGCAATCCAACGTGGCCAACAGCGTCGACAATCGCGCGAACAAGAAGCACAACGGAAGGCGTTAACAGAGGAAGAACTCAAAGGGCTGCATACGAAGTACCGACTGAGCCTATCCGAGCACATTGAGCGGTGCGTGGAGTCGGTGGCCAACCAGTTTCCCGGATTCCGTTACGAGACGCTTTACGGCGAGAAGGGTTGGGGCGCGGCTTGCAACCGTGACGATTTGACCGTCGATCGAACTCGAATTCGCCAAAACAAATTCAGCCGACTCGAGATGACGATCCGCCCTTATTCCACGTATCATGTGTTGGAGCTGACGGGAAAGGCAACCATCCGCAATCGTGAAGTCTTTAATCGCACCAACTACGAATTGTTGCAGGACGTAGATGCCGACGCATTTCGCAGCATCATCGACGCCTGGGTGATCGAGTTTGCAGAGATCTACGCCGCTAGTCTTTAGGGGCTCGCGTCAGTCGTTCCACCGAGTTGGTGGTCAAGTACGCAAACAGGTCGGCGATGTCTTCCAGCGATAGCTCATTGAGCAAGCCCTCCGGCATCGCTGAAACGCGACTTGAAAGTACCTCTTTGACATCCTCTCGCCGGATCGGAACCTGTTCGCCGTCCGGCAAGATGGCGACCAACTGGGTTGGCGTCGATTCCATGACCAAGCCCGTCAAGTGTCGACCGCCATGGGTAACCACGGTGCTTGCCGAGTATTGATCGGGTATGACCTGGGACGGATAGACAATCGATTCTAGAATTTCGCGTCGTTGCATGCGCCGGTGGAGCCCGGTCAGGTCTTGGGCGATATCTTGGCCCTGATCGTTGAAGCGATGGCAGTTGGCGCACCCGACGCGATGGTAGATCGTCTCACCGCGAGCTTCCGATCCATTGCGGCTTTCATCGCTTTCCAAAAACGTGAGCAAGTCACTGTACGTCCAACGGTTGCTACCGTTTTCGCTAGGGACGTCGGCCAACGGTAGGCTGGGATGTTTTTCGGCAAACCACTTTTGCCAGGCGATGAGCGCCACGTCCCACGATACCCCTTCCCGATAAGGCCGCTGCCGTAACCAATGTTCCAGCAACAACGTGGCCTCGTCACCACCGTTATCGCGCAGTTTCAGTCCGGCGATGATCACTTGACGGATGTGTTCGGGGTTTTCTGGTGCGTAGTCGGCTTCACGCAATTTTACCAATACTTCGCGGGCCGCCTCGCCATCCAGTAACGGGATGCTTCGAACGAGGTAATCCCAGTTGCGACCTTGCGGATCCTGTGCCAGGCCCATGGCTGCATCCTGCCGTCGCTCGGGGTCACGCTCGTAGATCTCACGCAGGTACGCCATTGCCTTGGGGTCACGACTGCGACCCAGTACCGCGATCATTCCCATTCGCAGACGATCATAGTCGCGACCTTCGTCCGATTGGATTTCGTGGTCCAAAGCGATCAGCTGTTCGATCGTCGATTTGTCCAATCGATCGGGCAGGCCATATAGTGTGGCCAAAGCCGCTGCGGGATGGTCCTTGCCGACCGATAGCATCTCGTGTCGTTCAAGCGAAGAAAATTGCGTGGCAAAATTCCGCATCGAGTCCATCAAGTAGGATGCCTGTTCGGTCCCCTCGTGTTGCACGAGCGATTCCTGATAGTAGGCCATCAACTGCACCTTCTGGTCGGCGTCCCAGCCTTCCTGGAGGTAGCTTAAATGCGTTGCCAAGTGTGTGCGATCCTCATCGGAGATGGGATCGTTGAGGTGCTGGAGCATCCTGCGAGTGACGTTGGGCGATTGGACGTAGACGAGCAGACGCACCAGGTCGCGATTGAGCATCTCACTTTGGGACGGAAACTCCTCGTCCAACCAGATCAACTCCTGTCCAGCCGCAGTCGGCGACAGTCCGCCACGCATGATCGCCAGCTGAGCGACTCGCAGCAAGCTCGCGAATTGTTCGTCCGACACGTACGATTCCGCAATCTCCGCCACATGTCGCAATACGGCGAGGGAATTCTCTGGGGTGGGGGCAGCGATCAGCATCGCCGTTGCACCTTGCGCGAACAAATCAGCACTGCTAGTATTGAGCACGTTTTGATGCCACCGATGGGACCGGTTTCGTTCGAGCAATCGCCGAGCGCTCCAGGATTCGAAGCGATCCGCCGACGTCAACAATGGCGTCAACGTCTCGATGGGGATTTGTTGATCCGTTCTAGCGAGCGACTCACAAGCACGGCGACGCACATGTGCCACTGGGTCGCTCACCATCTCGATCAACCGGCGGCGGGTGTTGGCGTTGCCGATCAACCCCATCAGATAGACGGCACGGCCACGTACTGACGCGTCACTGTCACGTGACAGCTCAATTAACAGCGTGTCCGAAGGAGGTGGACCGACCAGGTGCATTAGCAGCAATGCTCGCGAGCGAACTTCGCTGGGATATTGCGAGTCGCGAACCACGTGATTGATTTGGGCATCCCATTCCGCAGACATTTCCCTCCGGATGGTTGCCACTTGCTGGCGTCCCCACGCACTCTGGATCTGTGGGTGCGTCAGCGCTTGAAGAATCTCCAATCCCTCCGCGACGCGTGGCGTGTCGTTGTTGTGTAGACTGACGACACGATAGACATTTCCTTGTGAGCCTCGCCCCCCGGTGCTGAAATACAACCAACCGTCAGGGCCGACGTCGACGTCGGTAATGTTTAGCGGTCGACCTTCCAAAAACGTTTCCGTTGCAGCGTTGAACCCGCCGTTGCTACGCTGCGG
>JAGQPD010001004.1 GCA_020426865.1 Planctomycetales bacterium | reverse complement strand
CGGGTCGCCGTCGTCGCAGTCGCCGAGCTCGTCTTCGGTGCACTCGCGTCCGAATTGGAGGATGTAACCGAAGTAGTCGCGGATCGCGAACTCGCGCATGCCGTAAGGCATGTTTTCCAATTCGTACTCTACGGTGACCAGGTTCTTCAGCGTGTCCCACAAGCCATCGACATCGTCGACGTTGAAGTACAACGAGCCGGTGAAATCGGGATCATCGAAGTCGGCGATCCAGTGGGGCACGGCGAACATGAGCGTCAGCTCGTCGCGCTCCACGTAGGCCCAGCCTTCTTCCCTGTCCCAGTTTTCGCAGGTGAAACCCAGGAACTTGGTGTAGAAGTCCACTGCGTCCTGAACGTTGGGAACCCAGAGCGTGGGTGTCAATCCGAGAAGTTTCATGGGACGCCGCCTTCGCCGCTGTTCATCGAGTCACAAATTAGAATCCAATCGGATTCTAACGGACTGATGGACAGACCGACAATGACGGCGTTGCTACGGACAGTTCACACCGTTAGTGGACAAGGCGAGGCCGAGTCAGCAAGGAACCACGTTGAGAGGGATCACGCGCCCTCCGCTTCGTTGCGCGCGGCCAGGCGCTGGGCCCGTTTCCGATGGAGCAGTGGTTTGGCCAACTCCGACGATGCCAACAGGATCTGGGCGATGAGCACGACCTGTATGCAGGGGACGACGGAATCGGACAGAGGACTTATCCATTCAGGTACTACCATCGAATCAATTCTCCTTCGGGGAGGTTGTGGGCCTTGGGCCGCGAGTTGCCAGGTATAGGCAAAGGCCGTGCCAAGATCCGTACATACGCACAACTTCATGCATATTGGTCAGAATCAAGGCTCCACATGGCCCCTGGAGCCCACTTGTCCTACCAAACCGTCGGAATCCCCTTCGAAGGTGACCTAATTGTCAGTTAGACGCCGCTCGTGGGTAAAAGGTTTTGGTGGATGAAATGCACCCCGGTTGGGTGGTGTCTCTGGGGCGATTCCTTACTGAGAAGGGTTTGTATGCACACGGCACACACCATCGCCCCGGTTACCGGTTACGAATTACTGACGCACCGCGCCAATACCGACTACAAACCGGCGCCGTGTGCCAGTGCGATCAGAGCAACCGGCGATGCGTTTCACACGGAAACGCAACGGCAACCGAAAGGACCTCTATTATCGCCGAGACGGGACGCGGCCCTCAATCTATTGCGCCCATGCGTTGCACTCCGGCGGCACAAAGCAAAGCGCGCCCCGGCGAAATCGCCGGAGCGCGCTGTATTTCAACTCGATTGGCTCACCCGATGCGGATGCAGACCGATTTCGTTTCGGTATACAACGCGAGATTCTCGGGGCCCATTTCGCGGCCCCAGCCCGATTGCTTGTAGCCGCCGAACGGCAACGCGTTGTCGAGGCCACCGCCATTGATGCGGATGAAGCCGGACTTCAGCCGCTTGGCCATTTTATGGGCGACGCTGAGATTTTGCGTCCACACATAGGCCGAGAGGCCATAGGTGCTGTTGTTCGCCTCGGCCGCGATGGCATCGAGACTGTCGTCGTCG
>JAGQPD010001003.1 GCA_020426865.1 Planctomycetales bacterium | reverse complement strand
ATCTCGTGGCTCATGTTGGCCAGAAACTCGCTCTTGCTGCGATTCGCGCTTTCCGCTGCTTCCTTCGCTTCCCGCAATTGCTGCTCATTCCGCTTCATCTCGGTAATGTCGGAATGTTGTCCAATCATCCGTAGCGGCTTGCCGTCGGCGTCACGGTCCACCACCCGACCGACGCTGCGAATCCAATGATAGCCGCCGTCGACAGTTCTCAATCGGAACTCGATGTCATAGCGGTATCCGTCGCACCGATGGGCCGTATCGACGACGGCTCGAACACGCTCGGCGTCCTCCGGATGGAGATGCTCGAAAAACCACTCGATGGGCAGCGACCGACCACCACCTTCGTCCCCCAACATTTCGTGAAATTGCCGGTTCGTAACAAATTGCCGCGATTCGATGTTCCAGTCCCAAGTTCCAGCCCGAGCGGATTCGACAGCCAGCCCCCAGCGGTCTTCGGTGTTCATCCGCTGGGTGATGTCAAAACGGATGGTCGTGTATCGAACCACTTTTCCATTCTCGTCGACGGTGGGCACAATCGTAGAATCAACCCAAAAATGGGAACCGTCCTTCGCCCGGTTCTTGATTTCAGCCCGCCACACGTCACCTTTTCCAATCGTTTGATACATTTCCGCAAAAAACTCTGCGGAATGATGTCCTGAATTAAGCAACTTGTGGTCTCGACCAAAGAGCTCTTCCCGATTGTAGCCGCTGATTCGGCAGAAGTGGTCGTTGACGTATTCGATGCGGCCACGGCTGTCGGTGATATCGACGATCGCCGCTTGATCGAGAGAATATTGACGGAAGGCAAGTTCATTATTCGACTGTTCCAGTTCGTGGAGACTTGCCTCCAATGCCAACTGCAATCGCTTTTGCTGCCTGTCACGATCGGTAAGTTCCGCGAACGTATCGTGCAGCACCTTGGCCAATTGCCCCATCTCGTCGGTGCCAATTTCCGCGGCCAAACGCTTCGTGCGACATTCAGAGAACTCAATCAACGATTCTTGAATTCGGCGTGCCGGACGAATGACGAAACCGTCGAGCGAGACGTAGCCGATCGCGCTGAGCACAGTCAAGACGGCCACAAGGATGCAGGTCTGGACCACGGTGTAGTTGCGAGACTGTCTTAGCCAGTACGATCTATCGAGCTGCAGGATGACGATCCCTTCGCTTGGCAGTACGCTTTCCACAGCTTGCGAGGGGGCTTCAATTCTCGTGGCGAACCACATTGTCAGGCCATCCTCTGCCATACAACGGTGCATCCGCGGAGCCGACTGCAGCTGCTCGAGCATAGGGCCAACGACGTTTCCAAGGTTCTTGGCTTCTCCATACGGGCGGCCAACATCCGCGAAACAGGACGATGCGCGAACCGTATCTTTCTCGTCGGAGATCACCAACAATCGTAAGATGTTGGGCTCAGCAGCCCTGGCTGTGACGAATCTCTGGAGCTGATCATCGCTGTGGACAATCGAAGCCACTCGAGAGATCGTATCGGCGATCGATATAGCCTTTGCGTCGAGCAGTTCGTTGTATGCGGTACGCTCGGATCGATAGAGTGCGCAACCTCCCATCGCGGCGAGTAGACAACCGACTCCAATCATCGGAATCATGATCTTCAGGCGCAATGGGAGTCGAGTACAGTAGAGTTGGAGTATCGCGCGCAATTCAATTCCCCACCGGTTGTGGTGCCTTGCTTTCTGTTGCTTTTGCCGCGTGTTCACCCCGCCACAGTCCAACGGCTCGCATATGCCGCTCCGTCTCGGCCAATGTCGTCTCGAGCTGCTCCGGATTTCCCAACAGTTGACACTGATCACGCGCGTCGAGAATTCGGATGCAGTCCAGGGAGTCTTGCACCTGAGCAGCGGTCATCCCTGTTCTTCGAGCGATGATCTCCAGCGCCTCGTCGGGTTGCTGGCGGTAATACTCAACCGCCCGAAAGTAGGCTCGCGAGAATGCTTCTAGTGCTGCCGGATGATCACGACCTAGATCGCTGTGCGCCACAATGACATCGCAAACCTTTCCGGGAATCTGAGACGAGTCAAACAAGACGCGGCTCCCAGGATCAGAAAGAATCTCGGTCGACAACGGGGGATAGCACTGCACGGCGTCGATATGCCCGTCCCGAAGCGCATGTGCCATCTGGCTGGATGCCATCGCGACGAGCTTCACGTCGGAGGTCGTCATTCCATGGCTCTGCAGCGCATAGCAGATCACGATCGCGTCCAATGTTCCCGGTTCAAACGCGATCCGCCTCCCCCGAAGTTCTTCAACGGAACGAATGGAGCTGTTGGAGATTAGCACGTCGGCACCAAGGGAATAGTCCGCACACAACACAATCCGAGGCGGGGTGCCGTGGGCTTGACCAACCATCAGCAGTTCCACGTACGTGCACGTCATCATGTTGATTTGCTGCAGCTCAAACGCGCGCCGGACGTCGCCCAGTGACGACAATTCCACGAGACGTACTTGCAGATGCTCATCGGCAAAATACCCCTTCTCCTCGGCAACGAATAGAAACGCATAGCCTGGCCACGGATTCACACCGACTCGCAGGTCAGGTGTCGTGCCACGCAGTGACAATACTACGGCAACGAGCGCCCCAATAACAAACATCAACGTAACGAACAACATGCTGTCGCTGCTGCGGCCCCGTTCGTTGCCGACTACTGGATCACGTACAGATACGGACTGCACTAACACACCTCCGTGTCTGTCTCGGGCGGAATGGTGATGGCCGTTCCGAGCTGCCGGTTCATCCAAAAGGACAACATGTCCAGCAAGCGGTGGCGATTGATCGGTTTGGTGCAAAAGTCGCTGCAACCAACCTCAAGACACTTTTCTCGATCACCGCGGAGGGCATGTGCAGTGACGGCGACGATCGGCACCATACAACCCCGCTCCCGCAATAAGCGCGTGGCCAGATAACCATCCATTACCGGCATGTACATATCCATCAAGATCGCGTCAAATGGCTCTCCCTCTTCCGCCGCTCGCGTGACCGCTCGGACAGCTTCTTCGCCATCCACGGCCATCGTCACTGACGCCCCGGCGGCCTTCAGAATGAACGCCAGCAATCGACGGTTATCGGGTCCGTCCTCTGCCACGAGGATGCGCCCCGACAGCTTGGGCAATTCTGGCGGACGATCCGCGGACGTTGAAGTGTGCAACGGAATGCGAACGCCGTCCGAAGTCGCTCCAACCTCGCTCTCACTGAACGCCGGTGCGGCAATGCGCACGGTCGCGGTCGTCCCCTTGCCCAACCGTGACGACAGCTCCAAGCTACCTCCCATCAGAGTGCAGATGCTCTTGGAAAGAGCCAAACCCAACCCTGCTCCACCATGCCGCCGTACCATGGACGCGTCACCCTGTGAGAAGGGCCGCGTCAAGAACTCAATCTGACCGGCAGACATCCCCGTGCCGCTATCTCCAATCGTGCAAACCAGTTGACCTTCGAGTGCCCCGGAAGGTTCCGACGGTTCATAAGCCAACCGTACCGAGACACGGCCACGGTCGGTGAACTTGACCGCATTGTCGATCAAGTGCTGCAAGACCTGTCGCCATCGAACGGGGTCGGCTCGCACATAATGAGGCACATCTGCATCGATCTCAACGCAAAATGCTACTCCCTTTCCCTCTGCCCGAATTCGCATACGGTCCGATATGTCCGTCAGCACCCGCGTCGCGTCGCATGCACATACATTGATCGGTAGACTACCCGACTCCGCCAAGGCAATGTCCAATACGTCACTGATAAGTTGTACGAGCTGTTCGCCATTCCGCTGGATGATCCGAACCAGCTCTAAATCGTGCCCCGTCAATCGTTCGCCAAGCGTCTCGGCGAACCCCAGAATGGCCGTCAACGGCGTACGAATCTCATGGCTCATGTTCGCCAGAAACGCAATCCTCGCTCGACTCCCCTCCTCGGCCCGAGCCTGAGCCAACCGGAGTTGCCGCTCTTGAGCTTGTACTGCATCGGATGGATCGGTCGACATGACGCCACCCTCTAGCCTTTCACGGCAGCGGTCATCGCTGGCTCATCGACTTGCTTTCGCTGGCTCCGTTCGTATAACGCATCCCACCATCGGTCGATTTTTTGATACGCTGCGTCCATCATGTTCAACAGCGGATCAAAGTCATCGATCGGTTTGAAGACGCATCCCTCCGCCCCCCAACGCATCGCCTGCATCACCGTTCCCATCGAGACCATTCCGGTCAACATGATGACTTGAATCCCCCCATCGTGCTCCTTCAACTGCCGGAGAAGACTCAGCCCGTCGATGTGGGGCATGTCGATATCGAGAATGACAATCCGCGCCCCTGACTCGAGTAGCCTTTTGAGCGCTTGCCGTGGATCTTCGACAGACACCGCGTCATACCCATATTGTCCAAGCTTGTGCGCGACGATTCGTAGAATTGCTGGATCGTCGTCGACATGTAGAAACGTCTGTTCCTGCCCCATGATTGGTGTTCCTCTAATAGATGTGGATGGCAACATGCGAACGAATCACACGCGCCCCGCAGTTCATTCTCTCTCTCTCAGTTGAGAGAGGCCACGCAAACCAGGATCACCAAGCGAAAGAACTTTTTGTCTTTCAGCCAAGAGTAGGTGATTTCTGGTGGCATGCAAACGGACACAGCCCTCGCCGCCAACCGACAAACCCAACCCAACCCAGTCAACCCGCACAACCACACACCTTGTTCATCGCTACCCATTACCGCGCTTGTGTCCAAAGTTGACTTTCTCGAATTGCGCCCCACAGTTGACTGAAGGGTCGCAACTTCCGCGTCATGTCGCGGACGAATTTTTGGGGAGCGGGCAGAGCTCCTTGCATCAATTTGATACTCGGTTACGTATCGCTTTTTGGGGGGCAGTATGACAGAAACGTTGCAAGAAGAAGCAATTTTTTCGGCTTTTGGACCCGAGTCTGATCTATTCGAGTTGGTGGAGATGTTCGTTGCCGACCTCCCCGATCGCATCGCGACGCTCGAGACAACCTATGCCCAGCAGCGATGGGAAGAACTTCGCCGCACCGCACATCAACTAAAAGGTGCGTCGGGCAGCTATGGGTTCCACCAAATCACACCGTATGCCGCCGCGTTGGAAATCGCCGTCCGCGACATGGCCCCAACCGACGAAATTCAACGACATCTCGTCAAACTGGTCAACCTCTGCCGGCGACTCCGA
>JAGQPD010001002.1 GCA_020426865.1 Planctomycetales bacterium | reverse complement strand
ACACGCCGCCGAATGTCGTACCGACAATGACCGCCGCCCGGTGGCGATCCCAATTCGAATCGCCGTAGCCCGCTTCGTCGAGTGCCTGTTGAGCCGCGTCGAGCAGCATGAATTGCAGTGGGTTGGCGCGGGCGATCTGCTTGGGAGGAATCTTGAATCGTTGCCAATCATATTGATAGCCATCGATGAATCCGCCGAGTCGGCTATCATGCGTCTTCGGGTCACCGTCTTCGATCGGCAGAGCGATGTTGTCGCGCCAGCGTCGGTGTGGCGCGGGTGAGATGGCGTGCCTGTTGCTGCTGGCCAACTCCAGCAGGTGTTCGACGGTGAAAGCGCCCGGCAGGACGACACCGCGGCCGACAATGGCAATGCCGTCCGAATCCGGTTCCGTGGATCGACCGGCGGTCTTGCTGGGGTGACTGACGCCGTGGCGTGATGGGAGCTTGGCGGCTGGTGGTTTCGGTGATCGATATTCTTCGACGACAACGTGCACATTCAGGCCGCCAATTCCAAAGGCGCTGACACCGGCGCGACGTGGCATCGCCGGCTCAGTATTCCAGGACTGCGGCTGGTGGGGGATTTCAAATGGAATCTGGTCCCAGTCGACCGAATTGTTACAGTTGCGCACGTTGATGGTCGGTGGCACTACGGCATGTTGCATGGCCAAGACGGTTTTGAGAAGTCCGGCCAGTCCGGCCGTCTCGAGCGTATGGCCAATATTTGATTTAACGCTGCCGATGGGAATCTTGCGGTTGGCTAGATGAGGTGCGTAGAACTCGGCTAATGACTGTAATTCCGTGGCATCGCCGACTTGGGTGCTGGTAGCATGAGCTTCAACGTACTGGACGGTTCCGGGGTCGAGATGTTTGCCGTAGGCGCGCTGGAGTGCCAGCATCTGACCTTCTTTACGGGGAGCCCAAAGGCTGCGACCTCGCCCATCGGAAGACATTCCCAGGCCTTGGATGACAGCGTGAATACGATCGCCATCGGCCTCTGCCTGAGCGAGAGTTTTTAATACCAATGCAACGTAGCCCTCTGAACTGACAAGCCCATCGGCATCTTGGTCAAATGGGCGTGAGCCGACGGCGGTACAGGATTGTGCGTGAGAGAAGAGAATCAGGCTATCGCATTTGGCGTAGGAGGCACCTGCGACAACAGCGCGGTCGATGCGGCCGTTTTGCAGAGCCAGGGTCCCCATTGCCAGGGCCACGAGCGACGACGCACAGGCGGCGTCGATTACCATTTGCGGTCCGTCCAGTCCCAGGTAGGAGAGGATCAGATTGGCGGCCGCGTTGGCTTCGTATCGCGTTTGATCGTTTTTGGCGCGCCGGGGACGGCCAGCTCGGATGCGGCTGACGAGCGACTGCATCAGATCGGTTTGCAGTCCCGGCGATAAGTTCTGAAATTCGGGGATGTCTCGCAGATAGTCAATGGTTTCCTCGGCGAGGCTGGCGTAGGCCAATTCACCGGCGAGGGGACTGCCACCAGAGTGTCCCACATAGACGCCGGTCCTCCCGGATGGCGAGCGGTCTGGTACTCTGCCGTCGGTCTGGCTGGCGGCGTCGCGAAAGGCGGCCGATGCGACCTCGCACAGCACGGCATGGCACGGGTCGACAAACGGCAAGTCAGCCGCAGGTATCGGACATAAATCTGGATCGAGCGGGCGATCCTTGATCAGTCCACCCAGCGTGGAATATGTTTTGCCGCGTAGTCCCTTCTCGCCATGGTAATAGAGGTGGCGGTCGAGGCGATCGGCCGGCATCTCGCCGATGGCACTGCGACCACTGGCCAGCAGGTCCCAGTATTCGTGCAAGTTGTCCGCACCGGGCAACCGGCAGGCCATTCCCACAATGGCAATGGGTTGATGTAACATACTCGAGTTGTCGTGCAAGGTGTTTGGCATGCTCTTTAGGGCAACAGTAGGGGCTCGGTCAAGTTTGCCCGCAGTATGACGTATGTTAGTCACTTGCCGCGGCGAATTGTGGAGTCGCGACTGCCGATGGCGATATGGGGCTGTGAACTGTCTCTCGGAGTGTCATCACCAGCCGCTGAAGTTCACGTTCGTCGGTTGCGATCGTATCATCGCTTTCACTCAACAGGAGCCCTGAACTGATAGCGTCTGCAACGCTGAGTTGCCCTTGCCAGATTGCGAACAGGACATCCGTGCGGGTGTGAATCGAGGCATGGACAAATTCACGACGTCCTAATTCGATGTTCTCAAAACGATTGCTCCGTTCCATGACGGCAAATTCGCAGCCGCCGGGGCCTCGCACGTCAAAGCCGACCCAGCGAGCGGCGTCACTAGGTAAATCTGCCGTCTTTTTGCCATTGTCATCGACAAGTCGGCAAACGGTAG
>JAGQPD010001001.1 GCA_020426865.1 Planctomycetales bacterium | reverse complement strand
CTTTCGGTGCTCCCTTGATCGAAGGCGCGGGCAAGTTGGAAGTCTTGCAATCTCCCACGATCCTGCGAAGCATGACGATTGAACCATCGGTCGTCTTCGGCGCCGACGTATCCTTTGCCGTTCCCTTGGCCACCACGCTAACACTCAACGCGACGCGATACGGTAATGGCGCGACTGTCTCGGGGAGTGGCATCCTGGCCCACGAAGGCCCAGTTACGATTGACGCGGGGGCTGACGTACTGGTCGGTTCCAGGTATGCGACGTGGCAAAGCGTCACGTTGCTGGATAATTCCCACTTGACGGTCGCCAGTCGCGACTTTGCGCCGCAAATCGTTCACGTTGGTGACAATAGTCTGCTCGATGTCCACACCGGCTACGAGATCCCCAATGACCCGTTACCACCGATCTTCGTCTCTCAGCCATGGGGTAGCCATCGCGCTCTTGAGCTGTTCACGGATTCGGTGATCGATGGTGCGGCACTTAACGTCTACGATGAACTGATCCTGTTTGGCGACAACGCGATCGTGGAGGCACCCATCGACTTTCATCCGTCCGCGCGCGTGAATCCCCAAAGTTTCACCTTGCGGCTGAACGGGCCCATCCGATATCTAGGTGGCACCTACTTTGGTGCTGGGGGAGCCATCGTGCAGAATGGCGAAGCCGTCGTGGAAGCAGATACAACAATTGGTGCGGGAACGGGCATCAATCGCCTCGGGACGTACGACTGGGACGGTACGATCCACGATGATCAAGAAACCGTGATTAACCCGGGAGTCGCTTTCCAGCTTCGCTGCGGACAAATCGACATCGGCGACCCAACCAACGACGGATTTGACGACGTCGTGACGGTTCGGGGCGGGACGTTGGGCGTATGGACCGGCGATTACTCTCACGACGACGTCGTGCTTGCTCCCTGGCGAATGGCAGGAACGGTCAATCTGATCCATAGCAGCGGCCTAGCCGCTCTCTGGGAAGGCTCGCCGGCCACGGTTACCGGTACGATCAACGTGACCGGCGGAGCGAGTACGATCACTGCCAACATCACTCAGACGGCTGGATCGATCACGATTGGCAGCGGCAGCACGTTGCAACTTCAAGGAGCCTTCACCCATTCCGCGGGAACCGTCACCGTCGCTACCGGCCGCGAACTAATCCTTGACGGCAAAGCCACGTTCGGTGCCGCAAATCGCGAAGTCATCGATGGACAACTGACGCTCAACGCCTCCACGACGATGCAAGGAGGATTCTATGCCGGTGCGGGCACGCTGCAACCACGCAACAAATTGATCGTCGCTGCAGACACTGCGTGGGGCGTCGATGCCGAGTTCGCCAGCACGAGCACCACGGGCATCAAGGCCGGTGCGACGCTCTCGGTCAATGCGGACACCCATGTACCTGCGGGCGCCTCATTTAATCCAGGGGGTACGCTGCAGAACCTGTCAAAAGGGAAACTGACGCTCGATAACGACGCGGCCGTCGGGGTATCCCTACGCAATGAGGGGCTACTCTCGCTGCAAGGTTCCGCGGCGGCCGAAGTCCATGTCGCGCAGTACACGCAATCAGCAACCGGCACCTTACAGGTCGACTTGGGTGACATCTACCCTGACACGTATGATGTACTGAATGTCGACGGGGATGTCACCCTCGCCGGAACATTGCAGGTCTCATTGATTGATCTTGGCAGTGATCCATTTCTCCCAGCCGGGGACGAATCCTTCCGCGTCTTGACATCGACCGGTTCGTTAGCAACTCGGTTCGACACAGTTCTTTGGCCGACACTACCGCCGGGCCTGGAATGGTCGATTCGCTACACGCATCAAGCCGTCTTCCTCGAGATCAACGAAATCGCGATCTTGCTGGGCGACTACAACCACAATGGTGTCGTTGACGCGGCGGACTATACGGTCTGGAAAGACGCCTTCGGCTCGACAACCGACCTGGCCGCCGATGGCAACGACAACGGCGTGATCGATGCGGCGGACTATACCATCTGGAAAGATAATTTCGGCCAGACGGCGGGGTCGGTTGCCAACGTGAGCGCAGTGCCGGAACCAGCCTCATTGGTCTTGGTGTGTTTGGCACTGGTGGCAATCGCGGCGAAACGGCCGCGTTAGTGTTCAAGAAACGTGTTCGCCGAGCATCGGCGGGAAGAGTTGGCGGGAAGAATCGTCGGAAAAAGAATTTGGCCCGCGGTGCTCGGAAAGGATGAAGTTGATGGAGACACCAGGAAGCCTCCGCATTGCACCAAATCGTCGACATTCGGCGTTCACGCTGGTCGAACTACTGGTCGTCATCGCCATCATCGGCTTGTTGGTCGCGTTGTTGTTGCCGGCAGTAAACGCGGCACGTGAGGCCGCGCGACGGACACAGTGCTTGAACAATTGCCGACAAATCGGCTTGGCGATTCACAATATGCACAGCGCCAAGAACGAGCTTCCGCCAAGCCGCATCAGTGACGGGTTCCTGACGTGGGCAGGCACGATTCTGCCCTATATCGAAGAAGCGTCCATTGGCAGCCAGGTGATTCCAGGAGGACTTTTCGACGATCAACCTGAAGTCGTCCGGATGACGCCCATCGATATCTACCTTTGCCCTTCCCGCAGCCGCGACGATGTGATCTCCACCGCCATCCCCAGCTCCATCGGCGTGCGGGGAGACTATGCCTGCGTGTCCAGTACTTGGTTTGCCGCCGGCGATGCTGGTGAATTCTTCGATGGAGCGATCATCATCGGTGAACGTTTCGATGATCGTGACGGCAATCCACGGACAACCGGTTGGCGATCCCGTACTAATTTCAAGATGATCAAGGACGGGCTTTCGCACACCATGCTGGTCGCAGAAAACTCGGCCTGGATGTCGCGCCGCGCTTCGATCTACGACGGCGACGACAATCCTGGGGCCATCCTCGGTACCGGCGATCTGGCGAAATACAGCATTCCGCGCGGCACGAATGTCGGACCCGTGCAGGGATCTCGCATCGCACAAAGTATTGATGAAACAGGCGCTTGGGTCGGCAGCGACCACGCCGCAATCATGCACGTGACGATGGGCGACGGCAGCAGCCGAGGAGTCAGCAAGGACGCAAACTTGAGCGTCGTGGAACAATTGGTGACTCGCAATTTCAGTGAAGTCGCCGGAGTCGCGGACATTGAATAGCAGCCGATTATGGACAGACGTGCTCCTGCTCCTGCTGCTGGCAACATTGTCGTTGCCAGGATGCGGCCGCCGTGGCAACACACCCATAGCTGGTTTGGTGACCTTGGAGAACGGTGCCCCATTGGTCAATGCCACCGTCACGTTCCACGGCGAGGATCAA
>JAGQPD010001000.1 GCA_020426865.1 Planctomycetales bacterium | reverse complement strand
TCCTGACAGAATTGGCGGAGATTTGCGATTCGGTCGGGATCATTGAGCATGGTAATCTGCTGGCGGTGGGGACGGTCGACGAGATCCAACATGGTACGACCAGTCTTCGTGCGATTCGTGTGCGACTGCTTGACCGCGGCCAGGAGCTGGTGGCCTGGCTCGAGCAATTCCCGCAATGGTCCGAGGTCGTTGCCGATGGCGAGATCGTGACGCTGATGCATGCCGGACAACGGGAAGACGAGGCGCAGTTGTTGAAGGCCATGGTCGACGCTGGATTTCCGGTGGCGGAATTTGGCAGTCATAAACGCAGCCTGGAAGACGTGTTCATGCATGTTACGAAGGGGAGGGTGCAATGAGCGAGCCGGCCCCAATCTCCGTGGCCGATGCGGGATCGCCATTCGCGGCGGCGCCGTCGGTATGGAAAGACCGACTGGATCGTTGGTCCGATGCGGCCAGCGACTGGTTCAATCCAATTCTTGTGAAGGAATCGCGGCAGGCACTGCAAAGTCGGCAGTTCGCGATCACGTTTACGTTGCTGCTGATCGCCGGTTGGGGTTGGTCGTGGTTAGGGACGTCGATGATTCCGGGGTTGCCGTACGCCCCGGCCGGCCAAACGATGCTGCTGGGGTACGTCTGGATTCTCGCGTTTCCGTTGATTGTGATCATCCCCTTTACCGCTCATCGATCCCTCGCCTCCGAACAAGAAGATGGGACGTACGACCTGTTGAGCATTACGACATTGCTTCCGCGACAGATTATCGGCGGAAAATTGGGAAGTGCTATCTTGCAGATTGCCGTCTATATGTCAGCACTGTCCCCCTGTGTCGCCTTTACCTATCTGCTGAAGGGGGTTGATATTTTATTGATCGTCCATATCCTGGGCTACCAGTTCTTGATTTCCGCGTTGCTGTCGACCGTGGGGTTGCTGCTGGCGACATTTTCCAAAAGCCGAGCGTTACAGAGCCTGTTGTCGGTCTTTCTGATCCTCGCGCTGACTGCCCTTTACCTGATCTGCTCGACCTGGCTGACGGTGATCCTCACGGAAGGGATTGGGATTCCCTTTGCGGAACCCGAGTTCTGGATCGCCAACGGTTTCGTATTGTCGATCATGGCGGCGGTGTTTGCCCTCACTTTCCTTGCCGCATCCGCCAATATTACGTTTCCCAGCGAGAATCGTTCGACAACCCTCCGATACGCAACCTGGCTTGTGGGTTGCCTGATCATCGCATGGGGGACACGTTATTGGCTTCGCATCGAGGAAGACGACGTGTTGTTCATGACGATCTGCATCTTCGTCGGTTATTGGTATCTGATGGGTGCCATGATGACGGGTGAACGGGATCAGTTGTCCGAACGAGCTCGCCGTAAACTGCCGCGGACGATCCTGGGGCGAATCTGGCTGTCCTGGTTCAATCCAGGGCCGGTAGCCGGGTATCTGTTCGCGGTGGGAAACCTGCTGACACTGTTGATTATCGTCGTGCAGATTCATTTGGCGTATCGCGGTGCATTCGGTCGGTTCTTTACCGCCGATGTCCTTCCCTTTACGCTGCTATTGATCTGCTACGCAGTTGCCTATTTGGGGTTTGCACGAATATTGCTGTCACTGATCAGCCGCACTTCAAACGTGAACGCATTGGTCGCGCTGCTCGTTCACTTCGTGCTATTGGCGATTGGCGGACTGGCACCTTTTGCAATTCAAGGGTTGATGCGAACGTGGGGATACACCTACCTGCAAGCCAGTAATTTTCTTTGGACGTTGGTTGTCTGTTTGGATGACGGATTCTATGCCGTGCTCCTCGCGCCAGGACCTGGGAGCTTTAAGACTCCGTTACCAGTCGTCCCGGTCTTCGTGATCGGTAGCGCCCTGGCGATGATTGCATACCACATCGTCTTGGCGGGTCGAGTGATTGTCGCTCAACGCACGGAAGCGCCACAACGCGTGCAGGACGAAGAGCGACAGTTGCATCCGCAGGCGGAAGTCGTGCAGCGTTCCAGTCCTTGGGACGAAGCAACCGAGTAAGACCTGCCTGAGATCCGCCCGTCAGGCCTTGAGTTCCGCGGTCGTTCGCTGCGAAAATCGCGAATTGTGTCTGCCCGCTGCGGACTGTTACACAAGTATTACACA
>JAGQPD010000999.1 GCA_020426865.1 Planctomycetales bacterium | reverse complement strand
GAACCCGCAACCACCGGATCGACAGTCCGGTACTCTAACCAATTGAGCTACGGCCCCCAGATATCTCTACCGAGGAACTTCGAATTATAGCTCGTCCGGTGTTCCTTGCAAGGTCACCATCGGCAGCATTTTATGGCCCCCTTGATGGCCCCCGGCAGGAGCTTTTTTCCTGACCTTTTCTTGGGACCGGTGGCGGCTTGATTCGATTCGACTGAGCTTGTGCGGTGAGATAGTTTGTGGCCCGGGGAACAAGGGAGGGATCGAGGTACGGGAGGATGCGGTGGGGAGGCGCGGGTTGTAGCGGTAATGCGGGGAAGCAAACAACCGCAAGGGTGATCGAAGTGTTTTGACGTGCCAAACCACGGCCCGCGATGTAAGCTACGTTTGCTACAGACGAACGGTATGCGTCCCAACATTGGAGCAACTCCCATGAGTGCCATTACTCGGGTTATCAATTCCATCAACCACATGTTCATGTCGATGAACAGCAATCATTGGGCGATCTTGGCCGTATTGCTGGTCGGTGTCGGCGTCATTTGCATGCGTGGATTTGGATCTCGAAAGAACTATTAAATGGAAACGGCCGGTCCAAGGTGGTCGACCGGGGTACAATCATGAACGACGTCCTTATCGCTGCGATCTACAAACATGCCTTGGTGGTCATCACGGCCATCTATATTGGCTACGTGCTCGGGTTCTGGCGGCGGTCGACCGATGCGTCGCGCCGCACTCAACTGGCCGATCGAGCGGAAAAGGCCGGACCCGTATTGAGGCAGTTGCGAGGGATTGCCGATGGTGTGCGTCGCGATCTAGCCACTCATCGGGCCAGCCTCACCCGCCTGCGTGACCAATTGTTGCACGCCGCCTCGGACTGTGAGGATCAACAGTGGCGTTCCCTTTGCCAAGAAGCCGCCGATACCATCCAGTTGGCATCTCACTTTCACGGGCAAGTCGAACCGTCGTTGGAACAGGCGCTCCATCAGGCTCAGCAATTGCTCAATCCCGTCGGTCAGAACGACGGCTCACCGTATCGCACGGAGGGCCGGCAGATGAGCGACTGGTTGCGGATCTTCTTCGCCCTGTTTGATCGGTACGAACGACCGTTCTCCGTGGCCATGATCAACTTGAAACCGGTAGAGCACGACGCGAATGGCGAACCGGACGATGCGACCGAGGCGGCTGAGCGTTTCCATCAAAAGCTACGAAAACTGGTCCGAACGACCGACTTTGTAACCTGTCAGGGAGAATTGGATTTCGCCGTGCTGATGCCAGAAACGCGGCTCAAGGGCGCCGCCGCTTCCGCCGAACGCGTCCGTCGGGCGATTACGGACGAACCGGTGGAGATTAGTGTCGGAGTCGCCAGCGCGCTGGATGGCGATAACGATCGCACGCTCATCAATCGCGCCGATGCCGCCCTTTACAGCGCGAAATCCTCTGGTGGCAATTGCGTCTATCAACACACCGGTCTGCAGATCGATCGCGTGACGCAAGACACGCAGGTGTCTGAGGCGATCGCTACGTAGCCGCGATCTCTTTTGGGCAACCGCGATCGCTTTGGTTGTTTACCAGACACCGTTTTCGCGACCGTAACCCAGTTGTTGAGCTCGGTCGAGATCGGTCTTCGCAAGAATGTCCTTGCCGAGCGATTGGTATACCAGACCGCGATGGTGTAACAATACGGCAAAACCCTCCTGTAACTCCTGCTCGCCCCGACGCAAGTTGCGTTGATCGGTCAAGTAGCCGTACATCGAGTAGAGGCCTTGCCGCTGCAAGGCCATGTTCGCCTGCATCAACGACACTGCGCGTTCCATGTCACGTCGCGCATCTTCGTTACGTCCCAACAAATGCAAGATATAACCTCGCGTATCGAGAATCGCGGCACTTTCGGCACCTCGCAGCAGTGTCATGGCGTGGTTGACATCCTGCAATGCGGCTTCCACCTCTTTGCCAGCCAAGGCCCTGGCGTAGGCCCGCTGGTTGAGCAGGCTGATCAGCTGTTCTTGGTATGGTACGGGCACGGGATCCGGCATGGCGGCCTGAAAGTCCGCCAGCATCGCGTCGGCTTCTTGCAATGCGGCATGGGCGTCCCCGAGGCGGAACTGAAGCGTTACCTTGCGACTTCGCAACGCAAAGTCGTCTGGGGTCCACCATAACGCACGCGAGTTGGCCGCACTGGCTGCCGGTAGATTTCCTTCCAATTCTTCGTATTCCGCCCACGCTTCATGCCAGCGGGCCATTTCGCGGGGAAACCATCCGGGTAGGACGGTCACGGCAAGGATCGCCCCCACTGTCACGTAAGAACTCCAGTGCGGCCCGCTGGCTCGGTCACCCGACCGGCCGCGAATTCGCGTGCTAGGACGATTTTCGCCGCCCGTGTGAGGAAGTGGTTGATTGGAGGGATGTTCAGTCATGCAAGGACATTTGGCAGATTCAAGGACCTGGAAGGGCAAATTCCGCTAAGTCGTGCGGGAATGCCGGCGTTGCAGCCCGGCGCACCACGCCGCCGTACCACAGCGACCGCCGACTCGCCCCTACCGTAGCGGGTCCGAGCACTCTTTGACAAGATGATTCCCCCTTGGGCGCGATTCGCACGCGATTCGCACGCGGGCCGCCAGCCCGCGGCAACGAACGTTGACGGTTGCGTCCAAAAGTTTTACGATCCTGTTTGGATTTCCCCCTTTATCAAATTTTTACGGACCGCCTATTCTAAGGAGACGACCATGCCATTGTTTGAAGTGGAGACGGACGCACACATAATCATCACTTGGGCCGATAACGACGATTCCGCTCGCGATGTCGTCGCCGACGCCTATCCAACCGATACCGTCATTCGTTTGACGAAGCGTCCGCGGGATACTTGGGTGATTTCCAAAGCTGCCCTTGGAATTACAGCCCAGGTCGATCCTTGTTCGATGGCCCGCGATTGCCTTGCGAAAGCGGCCGGAGATAAAGTCCACGCGATCCGGCTCTACATGCAAGAAACCGGCACCGATTTGACTCACGCCCGAAAAGTCATCGAATCCAACATGGTCATGGGCTGGTAGGTATTACTTCCCAATCCCAATCCTCAACATCGCAAAGGGGCGGTTCGTCGTGATACCACGGCGATTCACCTTGGCCGATGGATGGCGCCTAGCGTCGGACTGTTTCATAGTCATCCAGGTCGGACGTGCTGCCTGGCCGCCATGATTTTGGCGATTGGTTGCGCTCTTGTGCAATCTCTGCATACGATGCGTTGGCGATGGACGACGGCGAATCTTCCAGCGGCTCCAGATAGCCCGCTTGCGTCGCGATTCCGTCGACGTTGTCGGCAAGCGTGTCGCGGTAAGCCGGCGCTTGATAGCCCCCGTCGGAGTAGTTGCGATCGCTCGCGGCGTCACTGCGTGAACTCTGTTGACGATAGTCGCCTCGATCGTATTGAGTGTCGTATTGACTGTTGTAGCCTCCGTCATAACCGCCAGCGCCCGAGGTCCGATAGCCTCCCGGCTCGCCGTAACGACTTGATCGATCGTCACTTCCATCGTCGTTATTATTGCTGTCGGTAGAATAGGGACGTGGCTCTTGTCCGTAGGAATCGGGGCCTTGTCCGTATCCCTTCGGTGAATGATTATCTGTGCCGTAGCGTCCTCCCTGTCCGTATGGCGGAAGCGAGGCCCCCCCGCCATTGGTCGGGGGCATGTTTGCGGAATCGCCGTAACGGCTGCCGTCGTAGTTGCCCGCAGGCTCGTTGTCGTTGTTGCTATAGCGACTGTTGCCCGACGATGGCTGGCTGTAATTGTCGCTGCTGTAATTGTCGTTGTAGCCATTGTTGTTGTTGCTGGAGCTGGTGTCGCTATCGCTCGTCCTGGAATCGGACCAGCGACTGCCGCTACCGGCACTAGCGACGTAGCTGTTGTCGCGTTGACCGTCGTCGTAGGTTGCCTCGCGGGCATAGTCGTTGCGCCGGTTTGACTGGTTGTAATTGGTGCGTGCGAGCGAGTCGGACGGTGGGGCACTCGACTGATAAGGCCCGACTTGATAGTTGGGACTGCTTGAGGTCCCGGTGTCGTTTTTGGCGACGGAGCCGTGGGGCGTCTGCGGATAGGCCGGCGTCCCATGGGAATACGTTGGATTGGCTGTTGCTGGGTTGTCGCTGCTACTCGATAAGCTGGTCGTCAATGGCTCGGGTTGCGTCTTGGACGATGGAGGCGGGTAGCTTGCCACCGGCTCGGAGCTCGAAAGCACGGGATCCTTCTCGCGGCTCAGAAAGCCGAACCCCGGGACTCGCGAGATGCCATGTGTCAGGCTGGAGGTGGTCTTGCAGCCCGTCGACGTGCAACTTATGGCCACAGCCAGACCGATCATCAATCCGTTTGCCAGTGCACTGCGTCCTTGCATGGTGCTTCCTCGCGATATTGAAGTCTATTCAGGAAAAAGAGTCGTACGGAAATCAGCGCACGTCGGGTTCATCATCGGCCACGCAGCGCCGCATTAATTAGTATTATCGATACAAGCCGCAAATTTTAACGAGTTCTACCAGTTGTAGCATCACTTCTCGGGGGCGACGCACCTGGTCAAACCATGTGGCAGTTGGCGCGGATGATACGGGCAGGGGCGGAGCGGGTCAACAGCGGTTCGGCGAAGTGCTAGCGTTGGCAAGCCCGCTGTGACTGGTTGTCGACAGCGGGCTTGGCGTGATAGGGCAATCATAGGACGAGAGAGTGCGAGCGATCGGAGCGAGGTGGCTGGCGGCGAACGCGGCTCTCAAGTGCTAGCTTTTGCCGGCATGGAAGCGGCGGGCGACTTCATCCCAATTGATGACGTTGAAGAACGCGCTGACGTAATCTGGTCGGCGATTCTGGTAGTTGAGGTAGT
>JAGQPD010000998.1 GCA_020426865.1 Planctomycetales bacterium | reverse complement strand
CCATGTACATCATGGCACCCGCTTCGGCGATTACCGTTTCTTGAGGGTCCAATTCGACCTCCACCAACTGCATTTCTCCGCCATGGATCTGATAGTCGACTTCGTGACAACGCATCGCAATGCCCTTTCCTGAGTACGCCCAAATCGTGATTCCAGTCAATATAACCGAATCGTATTCGCATTTCACGCTTGAGTATTGGACGTACCGGTCCGCATTACCTACGCCTGTGCTACGATAGCCGCATGGTATTTCAATGGTGGATCGATCGTCGACGTAATCGCTGGCTACAGGTGCCTTGCCCGGAAGCATGGGTAGAGGTATTGACTCGCAACGTCGCAGCTTATTCGTCGATGACCGCTCTGCACCAACAACGCGTGCAGGGTTACGTCAATGTGTTTGTGCGCGAGAAACATTGGGAAGGATGTGCCGAGTTGCAGGTAACCGACGAAATGCGAGTTACCATTGCCGGACAGATTGCGGTGCTTGTCTCCGGCCTGGGAAAAGAGTTTTTCGATCGAGTCCTCTCGATCCTCATCTACCCAGATGCGTATGTCGCTCCGCAAACACACGTCGACGAGATGGGGATTGTCACGGAAGGTCCATCCACGCGGCTCGGAGAGGCATGGTATCGCGGCCCAGTGATTTTGGCTTGGGACGATGCGCTGGCCGGCGCCCGCGGGGAACTGGGCCCTCATAATCTTATCGTCCACGAGTTCACCCATCAGCTGGATATGCTCAACAGTCGCCGGGCCGATGGTGTGCCGCCGATCGAATCGCCGCAACTTGCCCACCGCTGGCTCGACGTCATGCAACGGCATTATCACCGGCTGGTCGAGCAGTGCGATCAAGGTTACCGATCCTTGCTCGATTGTTACGGCGCGCAAGATCTAAGCGAGTTCTTTGCGGTTTCCAGTGAGGCATTCTTTCAAGTGCCACGGCGGATGCAGGTCGAAATGCCAGAACTCTATCAGTTGTTGGATGATTTCTACCAACCTCAAACGTCGGCCCATGGTCGAGGCGGACAGTCACCACGGCAGAGCAGGCGTTAACGGCGCAGCTTCTCAATGCCGTTCAGGTTGTTCTGCAGACTCGTTAACGCGTCCTGCTCGGGGAGATGGTCAAGGATCCCGATAGGGCCCCGATATTGAGCCTGCCGGATCGTCCGCAACATCGTCTCTTCATGAACGCCTTGCCCAACCGGAAGAATCTTATTTTCCATCCCGTTGACCAACTTTGGATCTGCCATCCCGTTGATATTTACGCACAACAGGTACGGTTTCATCGCCGGGAACACGTCGGCGAACGTTGCGACATGGTCATGTCCGTGATGAAAATTGTAGACAATGCCGACGTGCTCAGCCTGGTGCGAAGCTCGCAGGTATTGGCAGACCGCGATCAGGTTCTCTGGCTCCCCACCCCAACCGCCATGGTTGTAGAGCCCCAATTGCAATTCAAGTCGCCGAGCAATATCTACCAGGGGCAATAGCTCTCTAGCGGCAGCGGAGACGCGTTGTTCTTTCGTCTCGGCCGATGGGCTGGGTGACGTGATCCAGATCTGCGGTCGAATGCCATAACGTTCGATCAATGGCTCCAGCGACGGATGCCAGCTCCAAAACGCGAAGAACTCCAGACCATGTGTCTGATACTGCCGAATCTCCTCCTCAAACGACGCGACGTGTTCCTCACGCCAATCGTACGCGACACGTTTGATTCCCAACTGACGCACCATCAACGCCCGCTCGGCCGGTGTCCGTCGCGCCGCGTCAAATGGCACGATGCACCAGGCGACCAGATTCTCGCGGTCAAGGATATCTGGCGTCTCCGCATCCGCGGCCTCTGCCGACCGCACAAACAGCGACGGCACAAACGGCGACAGCACAATCGTCAGTGCAATAAGTAACGTGGTACTACGGCCAACACGTGAAATGCTATCCATCTCTGTCGTTAGCAGCATCGTTCACCTGCTCGATTTGGTCGGCGAAATCTTGCGAGTACGGCACACGCGACACAAACAAGTAACGCCGTGGACGGTTCCGGCACTGCACCGACCCCACCCGTGTAACTAAGGACCAGTTTGCCCGATTCCGCAATCAGACTGAAGCCGCTGCGATCGCCAACAAGTGACATATTTCCGGACAGCGCACTGGCAGTGAGCACCTCAATACGATCACCAACTTGGGGTGTGTATCCGAGCACAATCTGCAGGTCGCCATCGAGTCGCGCATCGCCAGATATGCTCAAGTGGTCGTGTTGGCCCGCGGCAGTGCCATTAACGTCGATGGTCAAAACAGAGCCAGCATGCTGGACATAGTCACCCGATATCGACAGCACACCCGCACCAGTTCCGGGAGCTACGGTGCCACCACTATTGACGAGATCACCTCGGACCGATCCATTTCCACCGACCGTGCCGCCGCCAAAGACCTCGACGGTCGGATAAGCAACCGCTCCATCGACTCGCAGTTCTCCCCCGGCGAGGACCAGTAGCCGAGCGTCTTCGGCCCCGCCGGTGCCGCCGCCTTGGCTGCCAAAATTGTCCTTCCAAACCGTATAGTCGGCGGCATCGATCGTACCATTTCCGTTGCCGTCGGCTCCATCGCCCGGTGTGACCGAACTGCCAAAACCGTCCTTCCAGATCGTGTAATCGGCAGCATCGACGGTTCCGTTCTGGTTGTAGTCTCCCAGCACACCCGCGGAAGATGTGAGGCTGCCACCAGCTTGCACATGCACTGTCATGGTGCCGCCATTATTCGCCGCGATCGTGGCGAAACCAACCTGAGTCCGTTGGGATACTTCCGCCAAGGCGTTACCGCTAGAGACATTGAGGAATTGACTTGTCCATGCCAACGTGGGCCCGGCGGTCGCGGTAGCCTGCGTGGCGGCGACCTGCCAATTTGACGCCACATTTACGTCGCTAGTGCCAACTGCCGGACTCCAACGAAACGTATTTTCCAATACTGGATTCCGTAACGCAGAAAAATCTTGGACTCCGTCCAACGTGTCTTCCGTGTTCGCGTTGTAGAGATTCGGCGTTCCAAAGGTGCTAAAGTCGGTGTCTTCAAAGGCCTCCGGTCCCACGCCACTCGTTGGGTCGGCACGCAATGTCATGACCTCGCGACTGTTGACGCTTCCCCCGCCCCCCGGCACCGCAGTCCCCCAGCCGGCGACCGCCTCGCCAATCGGACCCTGAATCAATCCGGTCGATAGATCACTAAACTGCAACAGTGATGTCAACGACGGATCCTCGGATTCGTTGGCAATCGTGCCATTGCTGGCGTCAAACACCATGATCTGCCAGGTATCGCTGGTCACCTTGATATCGGAATACGCTTCAAAGTACTGCGTCGCGTTGCCCAAATCCAACTGAGATTCGTCAACGTAATAGTGCACGTTCCAGTCATGGTTCGTGTACGGATCGAAACTGGTATCGGTGCTCAGATCGTAGTCGTAATTCGTATCGGCCGCCAATAGCGGATCGGCAGGCCCTAATGGATAAGGGTCGCTGACTTCATCGAGAGTTGCGTCTTCGCTGAGCGTGATAATCGTGCCTGCCCGGAGATCCGCAAAGGAAACATCGCTGCTGAAACGGATGAATCCCCGCTCGTCAGGATTGTTCCCGGCACGTTCCAATATTGGCAGAGCGGAATCGTCATCGTCACTATCATACGCCCAGAAGAGTGTATAGCCGCGAAGGTCCGTGTGGTCCTCCGTCACGACCAACTCTATCCAGTCACCACCATTGCCCAAAAGACGGGCCCATCCGGTTGTGCCGCTCCATCCGTTGGGAAGCGACTGTTGGATGTCGGGAGTTACCAGGTCAATATCGGGTGGAAACGGATTTCCGCCGAAGGCAGAGTTCCCCGAATAGGGGACGATGCCAAAATCAAATCCTTCATATGGCTTGGAATCGTTGCCGTCCATGAATTGGTCGGACGATACCGCACTCGCCTCATTAAAGATCAATTGCCCAAGGACTCGACGCTGGCCCCCCCAGCCGACCACCGTCGAGCCGGCAAGTATTAACACAACGACGACGCTTCGGAGTCTTATCACGATCGTTACCCTTCCCACTCGATAGCCTCACGGGTGCTTTCACTGATTATACGCTGGTTTTCCACTGAATTCGCCCTGCCCCCC
>JAGQPD010000997.1 GCA_020426865.1 Planctomycetales bacterium | reverse complement strand
CGCACAATGGTACCTGCAATAGGCCCGTCCGGAGGAATAAAAATGCCGCTGGTACCCTCAACGGTGAGTCCTCCGATCTCGACAATTGCGTTGGGGTTGAAGCTAAGCCGTTCGATCCAGCCAATAGTGTTGCCGGCAACTGTGGGATCGATGCCCACGGTGATTGTCCCGGCGGTATCTTTTGAGGTGGCATACAGCTGGATGGGTTTGGTGATATCCCAGCTTGTCGCAAAGACGTGCGTGTTTTCTGAGAATTCGTTGATTCGATTCACAACGTCGCCTTTCGACATTCCCGCAGACAGGGTAATGTCAACATCGTTAATGGAGACTGCGACATCGGAAACGACCCATTCAGTGGCAATAGAGAGGCTAACAGGATGTTCGGTGCCAGCCTCCACGAGAGATGTTATTGGATACACGCCGGGCTGAGTGTGGAGACTGACCCGTGGAATGCTGACAATCGGGTTGGTGCTCGTCGCTCGGATACCAGCCGAGCCGTTGAGCAGTCGATGGCCACTGAACTGAAACAAGTTGGCGAATTCGTCGATTTGGTGGATTGGTAGCAGCAGCATTTCTCTGAAAATCGAGTGGATGGAGAACAGTATCCCGCCGCGACTCGGGTAACTAAGGCTATCTAAACTTTCGTAGAGACGTGCAAGTCGGTCTTGGGTTTCTTCCAGCCCGGTGATAGCGGCGCTCACGTACGGGAACGCGGTCGGTGGGGCCGGCCTCACCGAAAAGTCATATCGGTGCTCGAAACGAATATCGTCACGCCCGTCGAAGTCGACATCAAGCGAATCCTGCTCGTTGTATAACTCTGTTCCCCCACTGGGACTGTTCAACCAGAGTCCACGGATTTGCCGGTTCAACGACTCACGGTAGTGCATTTGGGCCGTCGTTTGCGACGTGACTGCTAGCAGTGTGCAAGCTACGCTTAGAACCGTCAATTTGAGCGACATCAAGCTGCCCCTTTCTGGCACTCGTTATTGGAATGAGAATTGCGGGCGGAGAATATCAGCGACAGGCTTCTGCCGCAAGATCAGACTAAGGACCCCTGTAACTCGAACGAGACCGGCGCCGTAAAGTGGAAGCTCACGGTTTAACGAGCCGTTGAATTCTCCCAAATCCATGCGCGGGTAGTCCGCCAGTCCGATCGCGGCCGCGTCAACTCGGGGTCCTCTGATGCTGTGCGTTTGAATAATCACGCACCGTACCACAACTCACTTAACCAGGGGGTTGTGTACGACGTTGGGGATTTCGGCAAGATTTCGCTTTGGTGACGGGCTGTTTTTGTGGGTTGCGGTACTACGTTGCCTATCTTAGACTGAAAGACAGTAGGCGGACTCGGCAGGCGGACTCGGGGCCCGTCGTGCCTTTCTTGATGGTCGATCGCGATCCGGCAACGTCGCAGTTGGATTCACGGAATCAATGCGGTTTATTGCCTTTACGGAAATCACCTCCGACAAGATTTGGGTTCTATGTTGGTAATTATTGGTCGTAACCGAGTCGTCGTTAACGCATTGATCTGGCTCGCAATCGCCGCGATGCCGGTTCATGGTCAAACGGCGGCGGATTGTGGTTGCGAACGGACGATGGCGGCGAACGCCGAGGAGGGTCGCGTCAACGGTGGTCCGACGTGTGGCTGCCAACGAGCGACATGTTCGTGCGGCGCAGTGTGCAACTGTGGCCGGGACGACGCAGGACGCCCAGTCGCACCGCCCGTGGAGAGTGAGAATCCGGACAGGGTCTTTGGTACATTTGCAATTGTACAACCGGTGGCTATCCCCGCGGTTGCTCTACTACAGGTTCGGTGCGGCGAACAGCCGCCAATTCCGACCGTGCTTACTGCTCACGCTCGATGCGTCCAACTCTGCCGTCTCACGCTTTGATGCGGCTCTTGGCGCTACCAATGCGCTTTCTTCGGTAGCCATCTTAGCGACCGCGATTCGCAACTCCGGCCGCTAGATTCGTGAGACCGTTTGCAAATGGCGAGGAACCTATGGGTAGTAAAGAACCGACTACGGCTGCGCAATCGGGTGTGCCGCCGGTGGCGCTGCAGGGGGCTAGCAATCTATCGGCAGAAGGCAAGGGCGGAAGTGATGCGTCCGGTCGGGGTATTGACGCCCGCAAAGAGAATCGGCGGTGGTGGCTCAAACTGACCTTACAGCCGCTGCTGTTCGTTGCTGGTTTCGCATTGCTATTTGCAGGGCTGGGGTTGTTGCAGCAATTTGGCGTGTTAACGGACGGCCAAGTCAAGCGAGATGAACAGACGGGCGACGCTGGGACAACGAGGCGTTACATCTGCCCGATGATGTGTACGCCGCCCCAATCAGAACCAGGTCGATGTCCCGTCTGCGCGATGGAGCTTGTTCCCATGGACACGAGCAACACCCACGTTGACGAACAGGCCGTCCAGATCAGCCCGGCAGCTCGTCGCGTCGCGAACATCGAGACAGCGGCGGTTAGGGAGGTTGCTGCGCAGCAGCGGAGCATCCATTCCATTGGTCAAATACGTTACGACGAGAGTGCCTTAAGAACGATCGCTGCCTACGTCGGGGGACGGCTCGAGAAACTGTATGCCGACTATACGGGCGTCGAAGTCACCAAGGGTGACGATCTTGCATTGATCTACTCGCCGGAGTTGTATTCGGCACAAGTCGAGCTGCTGCTGGCCAGGAAATACCATAACGAAGGCCGCTCGTCTCGTCTCATGCGGGTGACTGAATCGAGCGGCGAGTTGTATCAAAGTGCCCGGCAACGACTGATCGAGATGGGAGTCACCGAGTCACAGGTGAAGGCCTTGGAAACAGCGAACCAGGCGGATAGCCGCCTACGACTTTCTGCCCCGATGAACGGCACGGTCATCGAAAAGCTCGCTGTTGCGGGGACGTATGTCAAGGAGGGCCAGCCGATCTACCGACTCGCCGATCTCTCCACACTATGGCTGACGCTTGAGTTATTCCCGGCCGATGCCACTGCGATCCGGTATGGCCAGCAGGTGCAGGCAGAAGTGCAGTCGTTGCCCGGACAAAGCATCACGGGACGTGTAGTATTCGTGGACCCGGATGTCGATCCGAAGACCCGGACGGTGGGGGTGCGAATTGTATTGCCCAACCAAGAGGGACGTCTTCGCGTCGGTGATCTGGCAAAAGCAACCATCAACGTCCCGATTGGGGCAGTTGAACACCGATTGGTGTACGATCCAGAATTGTCTGGCAAGTGGATAAGCCCACGACATCCGCAGATCGTCTCGGAAGCGCCGGGAAAGTGTCCGTTGTGTGGCATCGATCTGGTGCCCGCAGAGGAATTCGGCTATTCCGAGGGGCCCACGGCCGATTCGTCGGCACTGATCGTCCCACGGAGTGCGGTTTTGATGGCAGGCGCTACGAGTGTCTTGTATGTGGAAACCGAACCTGGACGATTTGAAATTCGTCGTGTTACGCTCGGCCCCGAGCTTGGCGATAACGTTGTGGTATCCAAGGGGGTGTTGGAGGGTGAGTTGGTCGCGACGCGGGGAAATTTCCTAGTCGATTCCCAAATGCAATTGGCTGGCAACCCGTCGCTAATTGATCCAGACAAGGCGATTGCGAAACCTAAGGGGGACATACCGGCGCGGCCCATTGAGGAGTGGGCGTCCCTTCCGGCCGAGGATATCAAGCTGGCGCAGCAACAGGGTCTCTGTCCCGTCTCCGAATCGGCGTTGGGTTCGATGGGCACTCCCATCAAGGTCGAGGTAAATGGTCGCCCGGTGTTCATCTGCTGCGAGGGTTGTCGCGACCTGCTGCTCAAACAGCCCGAGCGGTACTTGAAGAGATTGGATCAGATAGTTGTCCCGATCGGCGACCCCGCGTCGGACACCGACGGGCTGCCACCGATCTCGGCACCCGTACCCGCCCAGGAAGACAGCGACGCTATACTGTCATCACATCTAGGAAGAGATTCGACTGATCGGATACCACTCGAGGAGGACGAATGATCCAGCGCATCCTCGGCTTCTGTACGCGTGAATGGCTGATAGTCCTGCTAGTCTCGCTGGCGACGATTGGATATGGTTGGTACGCGACATACCATGTTCCGCTCGACGCGATTCCGAACGTCGGCGAGAACCAGGTCATTGTACTCACGGAATGGCCAGGTCGTTCTCCGAAGGACATGGAAGATCAGATCACTTACCCACTTTCAGTCGCCTTGCAGGCAGTCCCAGGTGCCAAGAATGTTCGTGCCAAGAGCATGTTTGGTTTTAGTTTTGTCCAAGTGACCTTCGACGACAACGTCGATTTTTATTGGGCACGTTCGCGTGTCGCGGAGCAATTGACGACGGTATCAGGCACGTTACCGGCGGGAGTGACTCCCACGTTGGCACCCGATGCCACGGCACTAGGGCAGATCTATTATTACGTCTTGGAACCGCCACCTGGGATGGACCTTGCTGTGCTGCGTTCCAGGCAGGACTTCTTCGTCAAATACGCGTTACAATCGGTCGATGGTGTGGCGGAAGTGGCGTCGATTGGAGGGTATGTCAAGCAATACCAGATTGAAGTCGACCCGGACAAGCTACGGTACCACAACATTCCGTTAGGGCATGTCATCGACGCGGTCAAGGCGTCCAACATCGACGTGGGTGCCAAGACAGTCGAAACCAGTGGAATGGAATTCATTGTTCGCGGGAAGGGCTTTATTGGGTCGGGAAAGACGGAATCGGAGACTATTGAGCAGATCAAGAGCACGGTCATCCTTACACGTGAAAACATACCGATTCGCGTCCGCGACATAGCACAGGTGCAGATTGGCCCCGCGTTTCGTCGTGGTGCACTGGATCTCAATGGCCGAGAGGCAGTCGGGGGTGTCGTCGTGATGCGGTACGGTGAAAACCCTCGGGAAGTGATTCAGCGGGTGAAGGCGAAGATTGATTCGTTGGAGTCGGAATTGGGCGGGATCAAGATACACGGAATCTACGATCGCACGTTGCTAATCGACGAAACGGTCGCCACACTGACCGAAGCGCTCAGCCAGGAGACGATCATCACGATCGTCGTCGTCGTGCTCTTCCTGCTCCATGTCCGCGCCAGCATCATGATCGCAATTACATTGCCGATGGCGGTGTTGATGTCTTTTGCGGCGATGAAACTGTTCGGCGTCGACGCCAATATCATGTC
>JAGQPD010000996.1 GCA_020426865.1 Planctomycetales bacterium | reverse complement strand
ATAATTCACGTGGAGTTCCCCACCGGAAATGACCAGGGACTCACGAACGAAAAGCTTGCGAATGTCGTAGGAGCCCGCGTCAAGTGTCACGGTGATGTCGGCATTGGGGCGATCGAGGATCACGGTATCGTGTTTGCCCGATGTCACGCCGAAGACCGTTTCGCCCGGCAACCGAGGTGTGGGTAGCGTTCTTCTTCCCACAGGTGCCACCTGCCCTGTCCCGGTCACGGGGGCGATCGGAGCCTGCCCGCTATTCCAATTTGACAGTGTCGACCAATTTCCGCTCGAGTCGGTCATCCACACGGCTGGAACGAGCTGGTCCTTCAGGAACTCGATATCGCCCTGTGCGACGTTGAAATCGAGGTTGCTGTCGCCATTATTGAAGCTCTGCAGTCGACCGGTACTGGCGTATTGCCAAAACGTCCAGGGGTGCATCACGCCGGTGTCGTCCCAAGGGCCATAGATATTGCTGAACGAGTCCTTCGGATGTGCGTTTTGAACGTCGATAGCGTCGGGATTGCTTTGATTGGGCCAGCGAGCGCTCCACAGCACGGAATACCGATCAACGACGCCACTGCGACTGGACGACGATGCTCCGCCGATGACGTTCTGAGCGTAGTTGCCATTTAAATAGATCGCGGGTCGTATTCCCATGACATCGTAGATGCGATCAGAGAATTCCATGGCGAACAGTGCCATCTGGTTGTCGGTGCGAGCACCGTCACCAGCCTCGAAATCGTGAACGGGCAGGAGGTAGCCGGGGCGCATCCACGGACCGGCCATTTGAATGAAATGATCCGCCTCGTCAGCGCCCGAGTTCGGAATGCCATTGGAGTTGAGCGTCGACGCAACGATGTCAGGCCTGGAAAAATGATACGCGCCGGCAAACAATCCGGCGTTGGTCGCCCGATTGATGTTTTGTACAAAATAGGGATCGTCGTACCGCTGACTTAACGTGTTCTCGCCCGGTGGATTATTATTGCCTGCGTTGTTCTGACTGAAGAATCCGGTCGTCCCGCCGCGGCTGGAGCGAAGAAAGACAAACTGCCGGTTCTCGACATTCAGGATGTTGCTCCACGTCTGCTGCGAAATACTTCCCTGCCACGCCGACATATCCAGCCCCAGCACTCGCTGAGCATTAGCCCGCTCCGGCAATCCCAGCAGGATGACGCTGAAGCAGCACCCGAGGTACCATGCGTGTCTCCAACAAATCGTGTACCTTTGGGAAAACTTCATGAACCAATACTGCTCGGAGGAGAAAGATTACCAATTCCATCTTAGACCACACCTCCCAGATTGCGAACCAATTGGACCGCTTGCCCGAGAAAGAACGGGAAATTTGGCGACCTACATAGCTCCGGACGATCCCCAAGTGCAGGGAAAACGCTCGACCTTCGGAACCGGGTTCGAACGCAATTCGGCCGGGATCGTCGGAGCGATTCGGGGAGTCCCGCTCACTCGGCGGAGCAAAACGATCGGCGGTGATCGCGGCCTTGGCCGTGTCCAGTGCAACCCGGATCGCTCCGCCGTGTCCGGCCGGTTTGGCTTGGTTACCCGTATTGGCCATGGCTGGACCGAGTGATTGCGCTTTGGACACGGCCGGAGCTATGTAATCGGGAAAACAATTTTTTTTGGCGGACGGCTGCGACGTTTTCGACTTTGCCTTACGGTGAAGTTTTTAGCGTTCCAAGTATCCTAGAGACCGGGGATATCGGCCATGAATGCGAAATTTGAGTCTTATTGTATGCGCGGCTTCGGTCCGCGACTGGCCCCTACCTTGTGGGGAACGACGTTTGTCGTATCGTGCTTTTTGGGGTCGGCGACGTTCGCTCAGCGGACGGACTTTATTCCGACGAAGCGCCCTAAGCTACCGGAAAGCGGCACGTATGTCGTTTTGGGCTACAATGATCTGGGTATGCACTGCATGAACCAGGACTTTTCGCAGCTCTGCATTCTGCCGCCGTTCAACAACCTTCATGCTCAGGTGATACGTCGGGGCCGTGAGCCGCGGATTGTCAGTAGCGGGGTGCAAGTGGAATACAACATTCCCAGCAGCACAACGTCGGTCACAAAAACCAATTTTTGGCAATTTGCTCCACAGCTATTCGGCGTCAACTTGCAGCCGGACGTGGGGCTGACCGGCAACGGACTTAAAGGCGTCATGGCGCCAACGGGGCAAAACGACTGGGCGGCAACCGGCATTCCGATTACGCCGACGGCTGATAATGGTGCGCTCAACGCGTATCCATTATCAGAGATCACTGTCAAATCCCAGGGCAACGTTGTCGCGCTCACACACGCGGTGGTGCCGGTGTCATGGGAGATTAGCTGTGATATCTGTCACGCTCCGGGCCAGCCAGGTCCTGCGGTTGATACGGACATCCTGACCAAGCATGATGCAAAACACAACACGCATTTGCTTGGCAATGGCCCGGTCCTTTGCGGTTCCTGTCACGCTGACCCCGCTCTGGGCACACCTGGCGTCGCAGGTGTCAAATCGCTGTCGCACGCCATGCACGGTTCGCATGCGACTCGGATGCAACCCGTGTTTGATCGCGGGTTAACCAACGAGTGTTATGCATGTCATCCTGGCTTCAAGACGAATTGCCAGCGCGATGTTCACTTTGCCAAAGGGATTTTCTGCAACGACTGTCACGGCAACATGGCTGCCGTCGCCAATCCCGACCGGATGCCCTGGGTCGACGAACCGACTTGTGCCAGCTGCCATCGGGCTCGTCAACCGGAATTTGAATTTGAAGAGCCGCGTAAACTATTTAAGGACTCGCACGGGCATGGCGGCGTCCACTGTGCCGCATGCCACGGCAGCCCGCACGCCGTCGGCCCAGCCGTCACACCGCAAGACAATGTCCAGGCAATTTCGCTGCAG
>JAGQPD010000995.1 GCA_020426865.1 Planctomycetales bacterium | reverse complement strand
CCAGGTGCGAGACTACAACGGCGATGGCATTAGCTTTCAACAATCCAATGATGTACGTGTCGAAGAGTGCGCAGTCACCAACTGCGCCGGATTCGGACTCCATCCTGGCAGCGGATCGCAACGCCCAGTCGTCTCGAATTGTCGAGCAATCAGAAACGGCGAAGATGGATTCTTTTTCTGCTGGCGAGTTCGTGGCGGTGTTGCGGAAGGGAATTGGCTCGAGCAAAATGGCGGTTACGGCATGTCGATTGGCCATAAGGACAGTGACAATATCGTGCGCAACAACACGATCCTGCGAAATCAACTCGGCGGAGTCTACTGGCGTAAAGAGTCTCAACCAATGTCCGCCCATAATGTCACGTTCGAGGAAAACACCGTTCGCGACAACGTAGGTTGGGGAGTGTACGTTGATGGAGCGGCGGACGGCACGATCATTCGCGACAATCGGATCGAAGATAGTGGCGAAGGTCGGCAGACGACCGGAATCGTGATCGGGCCAGAAGTCGGAAAGGTCGAACTGGGTGACAATGAGATCCATGCGAAGGTGCAGTTACGGGATGAGCGAAAAAAGTGACACGGCATTGATGGCTGCGCCCGCCGCCTTGATGTCGCTGGTGGTGTTGTCATTCGCAGCCACGGCCATTTCACAGCAGACGTCCGCGGTACCATCTTCCCCGCCGCAGTTGATCGGGGCACCGACGCGCTACCATGTGGACGTCGAGCGATATCGATTTGGTCGCACGGACGTAACGGATCGCCAGTTCTACTCGATTCCCCAGGAGCGGGTCGATCGCGATACGTACATGCGATGCATCGACGCGATGCAGCCGGATCGCATCGCCAGCAAACCGCGGCATGGGATAAACGGTCCGACCGTGTTCATGCCGGTGTTGGCAAAGTTTGTTCAAACGGGTAACACAAAATGGGCGGATGCATGTATTGCGATGTTGCACGATTGTCATGAAGACATGAAGCAGCAAGTTGCTGAACGGAAGTGGGTTTGGCAGTTCGAGCACCCATCGGCGCTCATTCCGCTCTATCGTCAGCGTCTGATGGCCAACGGCGCGATGCAGGCGGACGAAGTATGGTTCCGCGAACTATGGCTCTACTATTGCCGTAACCTGCACGTGTGGGATTCCGAGCCGGTGGAATGGCGGGGCGGGTGCCATCGGTCGATGCCGGAGGCGTACGCCAAAGGGCGAGCGGCCGCTTGGTATCCGGATATCCCAGAGGCGGAACAGTGGGCACGCTACTCCCAACTTGTCTTCGGCGATTTTTGGCGTACCAAAGACCTTCCTCAAAATGACACGGGTTACATGATGGGTCCGTTGCTCATCCTGGCATGCGGTGCCGATCAATGGGCGGGTGACGATCGCGCCTATGCCGACGCGAGCGTAAAACGGCTTTGGGATCGACTGCTTGTGGAAATCGGACCGGATGGCTTGATCAATCCATACGGACCCAATGGTGGCTGGAACAGCACGGCCGACTATCGCATTGCCATCCTGGAACGCATCGCGGCGAAGACACGTGATGGACGCTATCGGTTTGGAGCGCACAAGTTGTTGAATTATCTGCGGTATCAGTCACGGCAGGGGAGGGGAGCAGATGATGAGTTTTCGTATCGATTGGACGACGGCGCGGCGTGGTTGATTTCGCTGGCATATCTGTTTGCTGACGACGATGTGAAGCCGACCGATCCATCGGCCGGTTCGACGTGGACCACGCGAATGGAAGCGATACGGATTCCGCATACGGACAAGGAAGTGACAGAACGAATGCTTGGCAGTGCCGATCCGCGCGAGAACTTTGGGCACATCTGTTGCAGTTGGCACATGTCCGGAAAAGAATGGCCGGATAAACTGATTCTGCGGAGTGGTTGGCAGGCGGGTGATCTATTCGGATTGATCGAACTGCATCCGACCAGTTTTCCTTCGAACCCGGGCGGCATCATGGGCCTCAATCGCTGGGGCGCCCCGTTTACCCAGATTGTCACCAGCAAGGGCGCATCGGTCGAAAACCGCGTCCAGGTTGTCGATGTCAATGGCACGGCAACTCGCCGTCTTCATCCGGACAAGCTGCGGATCAACGAGGCGTGGCAAGCTGGCAAGATGCCCAATATTCAATCGGAGGTCACCTTCTTTAAAGATACTCCTGAAGCGACGTACGCGACCGTGCAAGTTCGCAATCTTGACGGATTGCCGGTGACATACTGCCGCGAGTTTGTGTTTGCAAAGAACCGTTTTTTGGCGTCGCGGGAGACGGTAACATTCGAGGAATGTTTTCCGGCCGAGGTTGCTCCGCTTTGGAATACACACAACATTGGACCTCAGTTGGGCCGCCACTGGGCCAACACGTTCATCCACCGGCCGGTGGCGGACAATGGAACTCGTAGCGCGAATTCACCGCCGGTCGACCTGCTGGTCTGGTTCGCACCTCGACCAGATTGCGAATTGCAGGTCGTCGATCGGTTAGCGGATGACCCGCGGGCGATTGGCTGTCCGAATCAAGTCCGCTATCTGTGGCGGGGAACGCCGCGAGTCGGCGAGCAACTCACGTTCACGCAGGTTTACTACCCGCACACACCGTATCGTTCGCTGCCGGTCTCCAACAACCCGAATCCAAATACAAAGGCAGCTTATGCGTCTGAGTTACAGGCGACAGCGCATGCCTCGGGCATCGAAGTCTTACGCGACGATCCCGACGCGTCAGTACTGCGGCTGGAATTGGAGCCAGGCCAAGTCGAATGGGTCGTCTTCAATCCCGGTCACGCAAAAATTGCACTGGGTGAAAAGCAAACCAGCGCACCGTTGCATTACGCAACCAAATGACAAGCCAACGTCCTGTTCGTTGAGAGTCCCCGTCTCGTACGGCCCCCTTCGGTTCGGCCCCCCGAGACCAACAAGACCCGTAAATCTAACACTGCTAGCTATATATTAAAGAGCTAGATTCTTTGTCCAACGATTGGGGGCCACCTGACTTGCGCAACGCGGCGACCATTGTCTTCTCTGAATAGCGAATAACCGTGGTCCGCTTTTCGCACCACGACCCCACCCCTCATTTCCTGGTTGAACGCGGAGATTACTTCCAAGATTGACTGATCTTCTGCCACGCGCATGCTCCCTAATCGACGAATCGCCTACGATCGAATCCCTTTCTACCACGTGCCGCTTGAAACGTCATATTAATCTACCCGACAGTGGGGGCGCTGCCGATGGGAGGGCCTTGCAGCTGAGAACGAATGGAAGCGACCCTGCTGGTACGGATCCATCGGTTCGTGGTTCCGAAGACTTCATCCAAAACACGTTCCCGACACGGTGAGATCATCGTCGACGATGGAACAGTGGAATAGGTTGCTCTGCTCCCGCTGGCGTGACTGCGACTCGGTCCGATTTAAGCAGATTACAGCTTGGGCACGCCCATGCCAGATTGTCAATCTCTGAGCAGCCTCCGCGACAACGAGGAACAATGTGCTCGACATGGAACGTCGCTCCCTGCAGACTCTGGTGCATTCGACAGTACTCACAGCGGCCGCCAGCA
>JAGQPD010000994.1 GCA_020426865.1 Planctomycetales bacterium | reverse complement strand
GGCACACCTATCTTTCGGACCGGATCACGCGCGGGGGGAGTATAGCCGCGAAGGGACTATGGCCGCAACACAGATTTTGCCAACGCCAGCACGCTATCACATTCTCGGCAATCCGCCGGGATCGTGAAGTACGCACTGCGGTCATCGACGACCCGAAGCCTTCCTGCGTGCATTCTTGCTAGCTGCTCGATTCTGGGAGCGTTTGTATAGTCAAACACCAGATATTTATCGTCCTGTTCGGTACGAATTGCATCAACCTGCCAGACAGCGGCATCGATTTTCAGTTCGACAAGCTCCAACATCCGTTGGACGCTAGCAGGGGGCGATCCGAAGCGATCCAGCAATTCATCGCGCAAGTTCGCCAGGTCGTCAACGTGGGCAACTCGCGCAATCCGGCGGTAGAGGTCGATTTTTTGTCGTTGATCGGGGATATAATCGCGAGGGATTAAGGCCTCGCCCGGCAAGTCGATGTTCACGTCGATCGTCAATTTCGGCGGCAGATGCTTCAACCGTCGCACGGCGGTTTCCAGCAATTGGCAATACAATTCGTAGCCGACGGCGGCGATGTGTCCGCTCTGCTGTGAACCGAGTACGTTGCCGGCACCCCGAAATTCCAGGTCGCGCATCGCGATGGCGAATCCTGCCCCCATCTGACTGAATTCTTCAATCGCCCGTAGTCGTCGGGACGCTTCAGGCGTTACATGTTTGTGTTTGGCAACCAGCAGATAGCAATACGCTCGATGCTTGTAACGTCCGACGCGACCGCGCAGTTGGTGCAGGTCGGCCAGACCGTAACGATCGGCGTCGTCGATGAAAATCGTGTTCGCATTCGGGATATCCAGGCCGCTCTCGATAATGGTGGTCGCCAGCAGAATATCGAATTTGCCGTCGACAAAGTCGATCATGACCTGTTCCAGTTCGTTCTCGTTCATTTGTCCGTGGCCAATCCGAATGGAGGCCTCGGGCACGATTTCGCTTAGTTTTGCGCAGACGGTGTGGATATCGTGTACACGATTATGGACGAAGTAGACTTGCCCGCCACGATTCAATTCTCGCAGAACGGCGTGGCGGATCAGTTCGTTGTCCCACCGCGTGACCTTGGTTTCAACGGCCATCCGTTCCTCGGGCGGTGTCTCGAGATTCGAGATATCGCGCATTCCGGTGAGCGACATATGCAAAGTACGTGGAATCGGCGTGGCGGTCATTGTCAGGACATTGACAGTGGTGCGCAGGGATTTCAGTCGCTCTTTCACTCCCACGCCGAATCGTTGTTCTTCGTCGATGACCACGAGTCCCAAGTTTTGGAAAACCACGTCCTGTGAAGCGAGTCGATGAGTGCCGATGACGATATCGACGTGACCTTCCGCCAACCCCTTGACGATAGAGCGTTGGTCGGCCGCCGTACAGAATCGGCTGAGTCTCGCGATTTGATACGGAAACTCGGCAATCCGTCGTTGGAACGTCCGATAGTGCTGCTCGGCCAACACGGTCGTAGGAACAAGTACCGCCACCTGATAACCGTTGTCGACAGCCTTGAACGCGGCGCGCATGGCGACTTCTGTCTTGCCGAAGCCGACATCACCGCACAGGAGCCGGTCCATGGGGCGGGTCGACTCGACGTCCAGCTTGATGGCTTCGATTGCGTGCAGTTGATCCTCAGTTTCGTCATAAGGGAACGAAGCGTCGAATTCGCGTTGCCAATCGGTATCTGGACCAAAGGCGATTCCTGGCCGAGCGAGACGTTGCGCCTGAATCTCCAGTAAATCCGATGCCATATCTGTGACAGCCGCTTCGGCGGCCTGTTTTTGACGGGCCCAGGTCTTTCCGCCGAGTTTTGCCAGTCGCGGCCGAGCTTTGCTGCCCCCAACATATTTCTGCACCAGCTCAATCTTGGTCACCGGCACATACAGCTTTGTCGATTCGGCGAATTCGAGAATCAGATGCTCTTCGACCTGGTTCTCTCGCGTCAGCACTTCCAGGCCGCGATAGCGCGCTACGCCATGCGACAGGTGGACCACGAGATCACCCTCTCGCAGTTCAAGAAACGAATCAATCTTCTTTCCCAGCCGTCGACGGTTCGTTCGCGGCACGTCAACTCGATGAAATATCTCCGTGCCACTGATCAGAATCAGCGATTGGTGGTTCCATCGAAAGCCGTTCGCAAGTGTCCCCCGGGTGAATCCTAACCGATGTTGCAGATTCGGTGCCGCACCGGTCAACACCTCCCGCAACCGCTGCTCTTCCGCTTCGGTCTGACAAAACAGGATGATTTCGTCGTGCTCAGCCAAATTCTGCAATTCATCCTTGAGATGGGAGATATTGCCGCTGAATCGCTCGACCGATTCGGCCCGCACATGACACATGTTGGCACTACCCGTTGCCAGAGCGGCCAGGTGCGCATTTCCGAATTGTGATACCGCCTTAAGCGTCTCCTCAAAACGATGAATGTGCGGCGCATGATCGACTCGCTGCTCATACTGCCGTGCTTCGGCCCGCAACTGCTCCGGCTCGACCAATACGAACCACGCATCTGGCGGCAGAAAATCCACAAACCGCTCACGCCCTTGCGTGGCACGGAGTTCCGAATTCCCATCCGGCGCAAGAACCGTCAAGTCAATGCTCGGCAGTGTATCGCGGCTCCGCTGCGTCGCCACATCGAAATGCCTCATCGAATCGACTTGGTCGCCGAAAAATTCAATTCGCACTGGTTCGAACCAATCGGGAGCGAAGATATCTACGATCCCTCCCCGGACAGCGAACTCGCCCGGCAATTCGACCGCTGTCGTATGATGCAATCCGCACTGCAATAACCATCGCGACAGCTGGTCAATATCGACCGATTCCCCCAAGGTGATTGTACGCGTGGCTGCCGTAATCGCTTGGCGCGACGGGACACGCTGCATCAAACTTTGGATCGTCGCGACGATTACTGGCCTCGAACAGGGACCAGCATCCAGCGACCGATCGCCTTGGCTGACGCGCGCCAGCAACGATTTCAATGTCCGCAATCGATCGGCATAAATATCGTCGTAGATCTGTCGCTCGCCCGGATCGGACTCCCACGCCGGAAACCGATCGACTCGCTCAACGCCAAACACCTCCAGGTCCGAAGAAAAGCTGTCGCTCGCTTTGCCGGATGCCAGGACGGCGACCAGCGGACCAGTTGCCCGAGCCGCAAGCGCCGCGGTAACCAGGCCGCAAGCTGATCCCCAGACACCATCCAACGTGGCATCGCCCCCTGAGTTGAGCGTCTCAATCACATCGCTAAACCCCGGCAGCGTCGACAGGGAGCTTGGTAGCTGTTCAAGTCGTTGCCGACAGCTATCGACGGTTGCAGGCTGTACAGACTGAGTCGTCATGGAAATCTATCGTTGGCCAGGATACCAAAGCGGCCGAGCGGCAATCGAGCCTGCCCGCAATACCGGCAAAGACGTCCTGCACGTCCTGCACGTCCTGCACGTTCTGTGCCGGCTGAACGCCTACTCGCCCGCTCGTTTGTACTGTTGTTTGAGCCTCTTCAATTGTTCCGATTCTGGCAAATCTTTGTAGTGGTCATCCAAGGGATAGCAACCGGAAATGATACCGTTGCGTGGCGCCGTCGTGCAGTCGCTGAACGTCCGGCAGACTCGCTTGCGTTGCATGGTGCCATTACGCAGCGTATCGGCTGGCAATTCCGGGTACGAGAGGACCATGCGTCCCAGGCCAACCGAATCGATCCATCCTTCTCGCACGACTGCCTGAGCCACGTGGGGCAGGTAGTCCTGCAGGTACGTATACCCGGTGCCGACCATCGGCATCGCAGGTACGTGCTGCTTGCAGGCTCGAGCGACATTGATCTGTCGAGCCACTCCAACCAACGGATCTTCTGGTGGCAAGTACCCGTCACTAGGCGGAAAGATCGCCGGGCGCTGAATGTGCGGATTGTAGTAGGGACTGCCACACGAGAGGTTCACCGCGACCACGCCCCATTGCTGCAACATCGTTAGCAATTGCAATGGTTCGTCCAGTTGTGGTTGGAGCGGATCGTGCGGATCGACTCCGAAACCATATTCGTATGGGCGAGTCGCATCATAGTCCATGGGACGGCCGATTTCGCGGCTGGTCTGAAACGGAAGGATGTCGAAGACGCTCAGACGCACGCCGATCATTAACGCAGGACACTCGTTCCTGATCCGGCCGATAATCGTGCGCAACACGTTCGTGCGACCGGAAAGGTCCCCGCCAAATTCGCCCGGTCGCACTCGCGCACTGAGAAACTCGTGCAGAAGATATCCGTGACAAGCCTTTACGTCCACGAAATCAAATCCCAAGTCGTCCGCGATACGAGCCGACACGACAAAGTCATCAATCAGTCGATAGACGTCGTCATCGCTGAGCAGGACGTCCCGGTTGTTGGGATCGATACCGAATTTGGCATCCAATAACGGATGATGGTAGGCGATGCGCGGCTCGAGATGATGAGAATTTGGCCGGCAGAACCGACCGGAGTGCGTCAATTGCAAACCGACGCACAAGCCATCACAATTGCCAAACGCCTGGCAATGAGCGTCCATTAGATGCTGACGCAATAATGCCAGCCCTTGCCGATTCTCCGAAGTCGCCAATGTCTGTCGCGGATTGGCGCGACCAGCGGGTTGCACCGCCGCCGCCTCGCCGCCCCAAATCAGTTTCGCGCCACTGCGGCCGAAGTTCTCCCAGCGCCGAAGGGTGTACGGAGAAGGGGATCCGTCTGGATTGGCGTCCCACCCCTCCATGGGATGTATGCACCAGCGATTTCCCACGACAAGCGAACCGATCCGCAGCGAGGTTGCCATCGGCGATCCGCCTTCCGACGTCAATATTTCGTCGTCGACCGGCAGCTGGATGTCAAGCTCCGACAAACGATGACGCAGCTCGGTGACCGTCCTTATTTGGGCAATTTTCGAATAATGCATGGACACACAGACATGGTTGAACGCGGATGGAACACTGTCTGAGTGTATCGTGCAAACAATCGGGATGACAACCCGCACTTTCGGCCAGATCCTCCCGCGAGCGGGCTGCCCAACGACACGACGTTCGACGCCAGAGACATCGATCGCGATGGACCGTTATCGTCGTTGACTGCTGGTACCAATCGGACGTACCGCTTTGGATCGCTGTTGGTCGGTGGCCTCAAAGTTAACCGGGGCTACCTGCGAACTCCGTGGCACGTTCAGCGTACCGGCAACAAAATTGTCGACCTGTGCTGACTCCTTGAGCGATGCAAATTCCTTGTCCATTGCGGCGCGCAGCTTGCGTTCACGCAGGTCGGCGACTAGCTCGTCGCGGACGTCGCTCAACTTGTCAACGACTGGCTTGGTGCGACCCAGGCAACGGAGTACGACAAAGTGATCGCCAATCGCCAGAATGCCCGATAGCTCGCCCGGCTTGAGCTTGAACGCTTCTTGCTCGAGCAATGGTTGCCCGCCGTGCCGACTGATGGGCGGCACTTGACCGAAATTCGCTTTAGACATCGGCTCGATCGAATACTGTTGGGCCAGTTCGCCAAAAAACTGATCTGTTGGATTACTGCGTGCCATGTTGTAAACTTCATTCGCGGTTCGTTGATTGCTCAGGACAACCGCCAACACCTCCACCCGTTCGCCGTAGTGGGCTTCGAACCCCGTTTGAATATCCTCTTCTGTAAGCTGTACGCCAGCTTCTACGAGCTTCTTGAGTGCACAGGTTGGCCAGACGACATCACGAACGTACAGTTCGACGGATGAGCCGCTTTCCTTCTGCACGCGTTCCAGCCAACCATCAATTTCGACCGATCCGTCCGGCTTGCCATAGCCGTAAGCAACTGCGGCGCGGCGAATTTCGCCATCGATGTCGGCGTTGGATACCTGTAGACTGCGTCGTTTCATGGCCTGCGTCAGCACCATGCGATTGATTTCACCCTCCAGCACTTCATGGCCATAGCGGCCCAAACACTGGGTCGCGAGCTCTTCAATACTGATCTGTTTGCCATTGATCGTCGCGGCGACTCGCGGCATCTTCTTGCGGAGTTCCGGATCGTTGTAAACGTTGACGACCTTCGCGTTCGACTGCAACTTTCGGAACAGCTCCGTCGACACTTCACGCAGTCGTCGTTCACGAATGCGATCTTCCAGAATCTTCATTGCCACTTGACGTTCCGTCTCGCTCACTTCGGCAGGTGGAAATCGTCGTTCGCATTTGAGAATCACGAACTGACCAGCGGCCTCCAGGATATTAGAAATCTGGCCAGGTTGCAGAGCGAACGCGGCCTTCTCGATAACGGGATCTCCCGCGTGACGGCGGATCGGAGGCACAAGCCCTCGCGCTGCCGCACTCGTTACATCGTCCGATTCGTCCTTTGCCAGTTTGTCGAAGGCGTCGGGAGCCGCCTGGGCTTGGGCAAGCAGGCGTTCGGCCTTCTGTCGGGTACCGACCAGAATCAGCCGCACCTGTACCTTCTCACCGTATTCCGATTCGAACTCTTCCTGCAATTCCGTGCTCGTCACCTGCAATTGGTCATTGGCCAACTTACGCAGTGCCAACGTCGGCCAAATAATATCGCGACGATACTGGTCCGGCGTTAGATTCCCTTCACCTTCAATCAGTTCATACAATCGATCCGGCGGAAGATTTAGATTCTGTGCGACTCGGGTTATCTCCGCCTCAATCTCCTCGCGCGATATTTGAACTCCTAACCGTTGACACTCCTGCAGAATCAAGTGCTTGTTGACCTCACTTTCCAGCACCTTCTCGCCAAATCGCCTTAGAGCTTCCCGAGCCAATTCGTCGCGTGAAATGGGCGCGCCATTGACAACCGCGACGATCTTAGGGAAGTCAGTCGATTTTCGCTCGACCGCTGCGGCACCAGTGCTGGCCGCCGATGTTGTTACGGCTGGCTGACTTCGTTTCGGTGCTTGTGCAGTCGCTGGACGTTGCGAAGGAACCGGAGATTGAGCACTGGCGTCGGGTGTCCCCGGAATGGCGCGAATCACGGCCGTCAAACCGAGAATCGTAACCGCCAACAACACAAGCGACAGAACACCGGCACGACGCGATGACGTCACCGCGGACGCTTGATCTACCATCGGTTTGGCTGACGCCTTGAGCGTGGATGACGAATGTCGAAAATCCTGCTGGGTCATGATGACGGTTCCTCCATAAACCGTGAGCTACTTACCTTCGCACGGGCCACCATTGACCTGTGCCATCCGTTCGGGGGCGGTAGTATAGGGACTCGTTGAGGTCCAGGTCAATAGAAGATGATGGCCGTGCTAGCACCACGGGCGCCGCCATCGTCGGTCGGAACAGAACATCCGCGGCGGCTAGTCCTCCATGACTTCGGCTTCGCGAGTTTTCGCCATGTCGGTGACCAGGTTTTCGTATTTCTTGGTCAGCTCTTGGATTTCCTCCTTGGCCTGATCGCGCACGTCTTCGCTGAAGGACTTATCTTTTTCGGCAGCATCCGCGGCCTTGTTGGCATCACGACGGATATTGCGGATGGAGACTTTCGTTTCTTCAGCCAGTTCCTTGATCCGGGAGACCATTTTGCGACGGACGTCCGTGGAGAGTGGCGGGATGTTGATGCGAATCACGCGGCCGTCGTTTTGGGGATTGAAGCCGAGGTCGCTGGCCACGATCGCTTTTTCGATATCCTTGATGGTGCTGACATCGTAGGGTCGGATCACGATTTGTGTTGGTTCGGGGGCGCCGACGGAGGCGAGTTGCTTGATGGGCGTCGGCGAGCCGTAGGCATCGGCGCGGAGTGAGTCGACGAGTCCTGGGTTGGCGCGTCCGGTGCGGATCCCCGCGAGATTGTGTTTCAGGACATCGACCGCTTTTTCCATGCGTTCTTCGGTATCCAAAAGGATTTCGTCTGCACTCATACTATGTGCCTCGACAAGCAAAACCGCGGCTAACAAAATGACGTCACGAATCGAATCGCAAAACAAATCGATTCCAAAATCTGTACGTACCTTATAGTGTGTCAGGCATTCACACGAGACGCACTGGAGATCAGGGTGCCAACCCGTTCTCCCCGGAACGCGCGACCGATGTTTCCAGCAACTTTGAAATTGAATACCAATACTGGCATATTGTGTTCCATGCACTGCGTGATGGCGGTATGGTCCATCACTCGCAGGTTACGCTCCAGGACCGTATTGTAGTCCAATTCGCGGTACATCACGGCATGGGGGTTTTTCTCGGGATCTTCACTGTAAACGCCATCGACACGCGTCGCTTTGAGGACGATATCGGCCTCAAGTTCCAGAGCACGTTGTGTTGCGGCAGTATCGGTCGTGACGAAGGGGCTTCCTGTTCCCGCAGCCAGGATCACGATCCGTCCTTTCTCCAAATGTCTGCGCGCCCGCCGGCGAATGTACGGCTCGGCAACCCCATCCATGCGGATTGCGGTCATCAGACGGGTGTCACAGCCCTGTGACTCGAGCGCGTCCTGCAGTGCCAGACCATTGATAACGGTGGCGAGCATGCCCATATAGTGAGCGGTCGCTTCCTGGATGCTGGTGCTCGTCCCTTTGAACTGGGCACCACGCAGGATATTGCCGCCGCCGATGACAATGGCCATTTGGACACCAAGCTGCTGCGCAGCGTGGACTTGGCTAGCGATGCTCGTCACTTCGTCCATGCTAATACCGCGTTCGCCGGCGCGGCAGAAGCTTTCTCCGGAAAGCTTCAAAATCACGCGCCGCAACGGATCGCGGGCACCGGGCAAGTTTTCAGACGACATACTGGCCTTTCTAACAAATCTTGAGAGGACGCGCGCCAACCCTACGCCTGTCCCAAGACCCAATGGTGGAACTGTTTAAGTTGAAACCCGTTCTCTTTTGCAAAATCACCGACCGACTGCTTGTCGTTTTTGACGAATGCCTGTTCGGTAAGGACTGACTGAGCGTAAAAGTTCCGCAGGCGACCTTCGACCATCTTTTCCAAGATGTTTTCGGGCTTGCCTTCCTTGCGAGCCGCTTCGGTAAGGATCTCGCGTTCTTTGGCGACGACGGCGGGATCGAGGTCTTTGGTCGTCAGCGCCGCAGGCCGCATCGCAGCGACGTGCATACAAATATCACGAGCGGCATCGACGTTCGGCGTACCTTCGATTTCAAGCAGCACACCCGCGATGGTGGCAGCATTATGACTGTAGCCGGCACAAACCCCGTCGATACGCACCAACCGGCCCACTTTGAAGACCTCGCGGATGCGATTGAACAGGTCGTCCTTCTGATCGCCCAATGTCATGCCCGGCTTGCTGGGGGAAGGCTGCTTGAGCAGTTCGTCACCCGTGGCCGCTCCGGGACCTGTCGCCAACTGCTGTGCCAGGTCGTTGGCCAACTGGACGAATTCGTCGTTACTTGCCACGGGAGCACTCTCGCACATGAGCTCAACCATCGCGGCGTTGCTATTCGCCGGATCGGTGTAAATCCCCATCCGTCCGAAGGCTGTCTCACGTGCCCCCCGCCCTTCCTGAATCTGACTTCCACGCTTGCGCAACCACTCAACTGCCGCATCCGCGTCACCATTGGATTCCGTCAGGGCCTTCTTGCAGTCCATCATTGGCAGCCCAGTTCGCTCGCGTAGTGCCCGCACTGCCTCAGCAGTAATCTGTGACATCTTTGGTATTCCTCCCGGCGATTGTACGTGCGTTTGCTTGTGTTGGATAATTGGGTCCGGTTGGTAGTCCCCGGCTGGAACAGCCGGGGTGTTGTTCGGGTACGGCTGGGACAGCCGTGCAACTTTGCCGCTGGGATAGCCAAGGGACGTTGGTTCAGCTTCCGGCGGCCTCGGAGGAGGCGGCGGCGTCTTCGGTGTCTGCCGACACTTCGCCATCGCCAGTACTGCCATTGGAATTGCTGCCATTGGAATTGCCGCCGCCCGTAGCGCCGTCGCGCGTCAGGTCCGGGTTCATTGTCGTGGCATTGGCCGATCCTGACAAAACAGCGTCTGCCAATTGCGATACGATCAGCTCGATCGAACGAATGCCGTCGTCGTTGCCGGGAATCGGTAGGTCGACGAGGTCCGGATCACAGTCAGTGTCGATCAGCGCCACCGTGGTAATACCGAGTTTGGTGGCTTCGCGAATGGCATTCTTCTCTTTGCCAGGATCAATCACGACCAGACATTCGGGCAACCGCTCCATCGTCCGCATTCCGTTGAGGTTGCGGTACATTTTGCGATATTCGCGGGTGAGCGCCGACTGCATCTTTTTCGAGTAGTTGGCAATTTCTTCGCCGTTGCGCAACGTTTCCAACTCTTCCAAGCGGCCCAATCGGCTGCGGATAGTGCGGAAGTTGGTCAGCGTACCTCCCAACCATCGTTCGCTCACAAACGGCATGCGGCACCGCAACGACTCGCGCTCAATCGTATCACCCGCCTGTCGCTTGGTCCCCACAAACAGGACCAAACCGTTATGAGCGGCAACTTGGGACAAATACTTTTTTGCACGCAGTAACCCACGAACCGTTTCGCGGACATCAACGATGTGGATGAGATTCTTGCGGCCGTAAATGTACGGCTTCATCTTGGGGTTCCAGCG
>JAGQPD010000993.1 GCA_020426865.1 Planctomycetales bacterium | reverse complement strand
CCTAGCAGGGCAGCGGCGTACTCTTGAGAGGTTGCAATTCGGGTGCCAATTGCACCTCTAGCTGAGGACGTTAGCAATTGTGGAATACCACTCGGAGGCTGTCGCGACGAGGCATCGCGATTGCACATGGGTGTAGTTGAGGCCGATTTTTCCGCGGCTCCGCCTGAATTACCTTCTACAGCGAGGAAAGATACGATGCATGTCAGCCAAGTCATGTCGACAACCATTCACTCCATCGGCCCGGATTCCACCTTGGCGGAAGCCGCGAGGTTGATGGCCGATCACGATATCGGCATTCTCCCGGTGGTTACTAGTAAAGAACCTTTGGGCATGCTGACCGATCGGGATATCGTGGTGCGTGCTGTCGGTGAAGGCCGAGATCCATCCCAGACGCAAGTACGCGATGTCATGACCTTGGGGGTGGCAACGGTGGCGGACTATCAAAACGCCGAGGATGCCGCCCGATTGATGAGCGAGCAGCAGGTTCGGCGCGTGCTGGTGGTCGATCGCGACAACTGTTGTGTGGGGATCGTCTCGCTGGGCGACCTAGCGGTCCGCATGGAGAACGAAGAGGTATCGGCCGACGCTCTCGAGAAGATCTCGGAGTGACGTGGCGTTCGGAAATAAACTTTGCGTCGGTGACGTATGATCACGGACTGTCAGTTCGTTCGGGATGCTATTTCATTCCCAGTTGAAGAATTTCGATAGCCGTCGCTGCGAAGTCCGCTTGAGTTGGAAGAAAGTCCGGGGAGTGTGGATCGGTAAAAGTATCGAAGATTGGTTGCCGCGACGGTGGAATGTAGCGGCCAATTCGACGTCTTAAGTCAGAGAAATGGCGACAAAAGAAGTGCAGGCTCGCTTTGTCCATCGGTTGCTGTCGCTCGGCGGTCATCGTGCGCCGCTCACCCACCTGGAATTTGGTATCACTCAACAGTTGGTGAAGGTGTCGGCCATTGTACATTTTTCGGGTCGAACCGTGTTTCTGCACAAAGTATTGTCGTTCGGCGTCTTGCACCGCCAATTCCAGGTTAGCTGGCCACGGCAAGAGCCAGCGGTGCATCTGGTCGTGTTCGAGCACTGCAATTGTTCCACCGGGGCGTAGTACGCGGTGCATCTCTTTAAGGGCGGAAACCGTGTCGGTAAGACTTATCAAGCTGTGCGCACACCATATTAGATCAACCGAGTTAGACGTGATCGGCAGTTCAAGGCAATCTCCCTGCAGCAAATAGGGAGCTCTTCCAGTGGACGAAACCTGGTCATGAGCCACCTCTAAAAAAGCTGGCGAGACATCGACACCGATTGTCTGGCCAAATCTCTGACGGGCGGCTATTCGCCGGGTAAAAAATCCGTCACCGCAAGGTACATCAAGGACGAGGGCCGCGTCTTCGATCGGAAGTTCGGCTAAAATATCGTCGAATTCCCCCTGGAACGCCCAGTGATACGCTTCTAATACTCCTGCGTACTGCGGCAACGACTCGGGCGAACTCATCGGGCGACTCGCTAATTATTTGTGACTTTGGAAATCGTGTTGGCAGCTTCATATCGAGGACGCCAGTCACCTAACGCGATTGCGACTTGGAGTGAAGGCGTCTACCCGAAAATGCGTGCATCGCGCTTCGTGGATGCAACCGTTGTTCCACCGGCACCACTGTCGAGTCGTCGCGACAATCATGACACGCCCGCTTGCCCCCCCCCCCCCAAACTCTCTGGCGCGCCGGTTGCTTCGATAGACGAGGAGCTCACGACCGCCGCCTGCACCCTGCAAAATGCTGCGTGCGATTAGCGCGACTGAGCAATATCCAGGAACCAGCGCTGAGCAATTCGGAATGGGAGGCAGGCGATGAAGAAGTATGTAAAAAACGGTTCGACGACCAGTACTGTGTTACTGCTAATACTTTGTGTAGCCCTAGTCGCCGGTGTCTTTTACGCTCCAGCTATCGTGTCGGAACTCACCTATGCCGTGGAATCGGGTCGCGCTCGGGCAGCACGAGAAGCACTGGGGGCGACATCGGCGGGTGATGAGTCGCTGGTGTTCCATAACGTGGCCGAGGCGTTACGTCCATCCGTTGTGAGCATTACTAGCGTTAAACATCAGGCGCGGGGACCGCACG
>JAGQPD010000992.1 GCA_020426865.1 Planctomycetales bacterium | reverse complement strand
ATAGACTCCCAAGACCTCTAACCAGACCTCCACGCCACCGGTGGGTACTGCCCTCTGTAGCAAGTTCAAGATCCCATGCAATTCGGAGCGCAAAAGAGGACTACGACCATATTTTAGCAGACGCAGTACGACCTGCAAAATCGGCTCGCGACTAAGCTCGTCATCCGCCCGCCGGCCAAGATCCAACAGCGGGAAGCGGAAATGAACTTGATATTCGCAAAGCGGCTATCGTACCGGACGGCTGCCAGCCATGCGTGCTGTATCGAACAACATGCCTAATCGCCTAGCAGCCGTTTTGCCGGGACCCAGGCGAGTGCCACGTGCCGGACGTCGACGTCCGTTTTTCGGGGCTTGAGTTGCAGGACTTCCATCGGCAAGTTGTGGGGTGCGAAACGGTCGGAAAGCTCTTCCACGTCCCGCTGCATATCGTTTTCAAGTTGTTCGAGCTGATCTTCGTAGTTGTCGACGGCTTGCCGAGCCTGATCGACATCTTCTTGTTGTTCACGCATGCGGCCCATGCCTCGAGCGGTTGATGCCGCACGGCCGATGGTCGTACTGCTGAAGGTCTTTCGTCCAAACATCGCAGACAACACCGTGGCACCAAAGTTGATGGCACTTTGCAATTTCGCGCCGCTGGCCTGTTGCCGTTCCCGCTCAACCCTCATTTCAGCTTTCTGCAGCCGCTCCTCGAGCGTACGGATTTTCGGTTCATACTTCTCTCGCAGTTTTGCGACCTCTGCGTCACGTTCCTCGCGAGCCCGTTCTGCCAGCCGGATGCGAAAGTCGCGTTCCGATTCTCCAGGTTCTGAGATCGCACTAAGGTCCTGACACCGGTAGAGCTCGTAGCGACGCGAGCGATAAAGGTGATCAGCCAGCGCCTTCTTCCAGGTGGCGTAGCTCTTGGCCTTGGCCGCTTCGGTTGGCACGTCCCCGTAACTGGCGGACGTCGTTAACGGTTCGGTTTCCAAGTCGCTTGGGTCAAGCTCCAGCGGCTCGGCCGATTCCCAATCGATACCGAAGGCCCCAGTATTCAGTTCCGTCAATAATGCCAATTCCTCGTCTGCAGCTAGTCCGCGCCGAGTGTCAACGAAATGGACCTTGGCCAACGCCAGTAGTCGTGGTTCGTACCGCAAGTCGTCCAGTCGCCCGGCCTTACGCGGCGGCAAGAAGACTTGCGGGACTTCGGGCGGGAGTACGGGACGTTGCGATTCAGGTTCGACGACTTTTGCCGCTTGTTCAGTCTCCTCGAAGTCGCTCATGTCGGTCTCCGCCAATGGATCGGACGGTGACGACGCAGGAGTTTGCGATTGCCTATAGGGCGCCATCAATTCTTTGATCTGTGTCCGCGTCAATGGGCCCGACAAATACGATAACGCCCACCGCGTTTGAAAAGTCATCGGGTGCGATTCGTGGACATTGTGAAGCAAAAACACTCGTTTACCAATTCCCGACAGAATGTTGCTGATCTCTTCGCGATTAAACCGGCCACCCGCTTCCGCTGACGCTCCTTCCAGGCCATCCAGGACTCGCTGCTTGTCTTGATCGGTCTGCAAACGACCGAGAAACCAAGTGCCGGTATTGGATAGGCCCTTGTAGTCGAGGTCCACGGGGTTTTGCGTGGCCATGACAATTCCCAATCCGAACGCCCGCGCTTGCTTCAGAAGCGTCAGCAACGGTTTTTTTGTCGGCGGTTCCGCAACCGGCGGCATGAAGCCAAACAACTCGTCAATGTACAGCAGCGCTCGAAGGCTGGTCGTCCCCGGCCGGCTGCGCATCCATCCAATCGTTTGATTCAACAGCAACGATAGGAAGAACATTCGCTCCGATTCCGAAAGATGGGCAATGTAGAGAATGGAACATTTGGGCTTGCCCGTCGATGTGTAGAGTAGCCGGTCAACGTCCAACGCCTCACCTGACATCCAAGCGGCAAATCCAGGTGCGGCCAGCAAGTTGTTCAATGACATCGCCAATTCGAACCGATCCTTGGCTGAAAAAAAAGCATCCAAGTCCATCACACCGATCTTCTTCACCGGAGGGTTTTGGACGAACTGAATGAGCGTCCCCAAGTCCACAGATTGCTTTTGTCGCCAACAGTAGTCCAGAATGGTCGTCAATAAAATATGTTCGCGAGAACGAATTGGATCCGCGTCGATTCCCAGCAATGCCAACAGACTGGTCGCAGTGGTGTTGATCCGATCCCGCAACATATCTGCATCGTCTAACACGGCTTTGGGCGGAACCGCGAAGGATGACAGAATCGAGATCGGTATTCCAGCATCGCTGCCTGGAGTGTAGACGGCAAATTCGCATGCGTCACGTAACATGCGCACGCGATCGCCGGTTTGATCCCACTGGGCCAAACCCTCTCGCCATTGTCGCGCTTTCTCCGACGCAAATTCATCGACTGTTTGGCCGGCTCGGGCAGCGTCGTCGAGATTGATCCACTTGCGAAAGTCTTCCGGTCGCAGGTCGGGAAAATTCAGCAGCAGATTCGTCATATCCCCTTTCGGGTCCACGATCAAAGCGGGTATCTGGTCGATCGCCGCTTCTTCCAGCAGCGTGACCCCAAGCCCCGTCTTGCCGCTGCCCGTCATCCCGACGATCACCGCGTGCGTGACGAGATCCTTCGAATCGTAGAGCACGTAATCCTCGTCCAATCGGCGCTGGTCGACGTCGTAAGATTTGCCCAAATAGAATACGCCGAGTTTCTCGTAAATGCTGCTGGGATCGGTCACTCTCGAAATCTCCTCGTTCAAACGGTCCGCGGTGAGCAGGCATAATTCTAACGGAAACAGCGTGTCGTACGAATAACGGTTTCCCCAAGTCGATCCGTCTTTCAGTCTTTTGCAGGCATGCCTACCCATTGGGGGGTGGCATCGACCTTTCGCATGGCGCTCGGCTTGGTAGAATCGACCTCAATAAATATTTTTCGCTCGCGACTGATGTTGCCTGCCGGAATCCGGCAAGACCCAGAGGGGGGCGTTTACCCGGAAAGTGGACATGTCCGGGAAGTGATCATGTCTAAAAGGTAAAAAAGTGGTGATCACGTGCAGCAATCGTTGCCGAATACCGAAATCGTGTTGTTGGGAGTGGGGCATACCAATGCGCATATCGTCAAGATGTGGCGGATGGGGCCCATTGCCCGAGCTCGGCTGACGTGCATTTCCACAACATCCATCGTAACTTATTCCGGTATGTTGCCTGGCGTACTTGCGGGGCAGTACCCGGAATCACAGATGCAGATCGACTTGGTCCGATTGTGTGCTTCTGTCGGTGCACGACTGATCTTAGGGAACGTGACTGGGATTGATGTCGAGAAGAAGCACGTGTTGATGGAGGATCGGCCGCCATTGCCGTTTGATCTGCTGTCGATTGGTATCGGTTCCGTGCCAGCAGTCGACGACACAAATGTGGCGACTGGGGCTGTCGTCGCGATCAAGCCAATGCAGACGTTCCTAACACGGCTAAGGGAGCGGTTGCGCGGAGTAGCGGATCGTGGTGCCCCGGAATTGCAGGTGGTGGTCGTGGGTGGGGGGGTTGGGGGAGTTGAGATCGCCTGTTGCCTGCCACGTTTTATCGAACGGGAGTTGCCGCGTGTGCTCCCGCGAGTAACGATCGTGCATAGCGATATGCGATTGGCCAAGGGAATGTCTGACGAGGCAATCGGACTGTTGCAGGCCGAGCTGGCGCGCCGAAATACGGTGTTGCGACTGGGGCGACGTGTCGTAGCTGTCGATGGGCGACAGGTAATTTTGGATGATGGTGCTCAGTTGAATGCGGATCTGGTCCTCTGGGCAACCGGTGCGAGCCCTCCCGATTTGATCGAAAAGATTCCGCTTCCCAAAGACGAACATGGGTTCTTGTTGACCAGCAGCACCCTACAGACGGTGGGCTGTCCCAACATTTTTGCGGTCGGCGATTGTGGGGCGATTCGTGACGAACCGCTACCGAAAGCTGGCGTGTACGCCGTTCGTGAGGGGCCCGTATTGTGGTCGAATCTCTTGCGAATGACGCGGTCGTGGCAATTGAAGGAGTTTCGCCCGCAACGCGATTTTCTCAAGATTCTGAACCTCGGCAATGGGCAAGCGATTGCCGAATACTGGGGGCGGGCGCGGCGAGGACGCTGGTGCTGGTGGTTAAAGGACTGGATTGACCGTCGATTCATGTCGATGTACCAGGACTACCGGCCCATGCCAGTGCCCATGGTTCCGATTGGCCAGTCGCCGGTGCAACAGGTGCGCTGTGTCGGCTGTGGCGGAAAAGTGTCTGGCACCGTGCTGTCGCGGGTCCTGAGGAGGCTTCGCCCCGCGAGTAATGAAAATGTTGTGGTGGGCCTGACGACCCCCGATGATGCAGCCGTGTTACAAGTGCCAGATCCCGGTCGTGTGGCGATAACGGTCGATTTTTTCGCGTCCCCCTTTGACGACCCCTATCTGACGGGACGCATCGCCGCGATTAACTCGCTGAGTGACTTGATCGCGATGCGCGCTCGTCCGATCGCCGCCTTGGCCAATGTAACCTTGCCTGTCGGGTCGGAACGGCGGCAAGAGGAAGAGCTGTGTCAGTTGCTCTCGGGCGGCCTGCGTCATCTCGATGCGGCCGGCGCCGCGCTCGTTGGAGGGCATACGATCGAAGGTCCGCGATTGACCGCAGGTTTTACCGCGATCGGCAGCCCAGCGGGCGGCGGACTGTTCACCAAAGGCCGGCTACGGCCGGGAGATCGGCTTGTGCTGACCAAACCGATCGGCACGGGCATATTGTTGGCCGCACAAATGCAGGCCGCGTTGCAAGCCGGTTGGTATGAAGCGTTGTTAGAAGCCATGTTGGATGACCCTCGTGAACTGATAAACGCCATCGAAAAATACGACATACAGGGCCTAACCGACGTTACCGGTTTCGGTTTGGCAGGTCACTTACTGGAAATGCTGAAGGCTGCCGAGGCAGCTGCCGTGGTGAAGCTTCAATCGATCCCGCTACTGCCCGGTGTCGCGGAACTGATTGCGGCAGATATTCAAAGCACGCTGGCGCCGGCCAATCGACATGTGGAAACCAACATCATGATCGAGGGAGAACGACGTCAACTGCCCGAATACGCTGCACTGTTTGATCCGCAGACATGTGGAGGCTTCGTATTGGCCGTCCCTGCGGATCGGGTGGCGGGGTTGCTCGCGGAATTTGCGTCGCATCGCCGATTTCCCCTTGTTGAAATTGGTCAGGTCGTGCCCGCCGAGCAATTGCCAACGGCGATCCAATTGATTTAACCGGTTTGGACGAAAGGTGACGGCTTTGATGTCATTGGTGATCGCAATCTTCTTGGCTTCACACCTGATGTGCATGCAACTGGCGGCGATGGGGCCTTTGATGTGTATCTGGGCGGATGTTTGTGCCGCACGGAGCAAATTGCCATTGGCGGTCGCTGCCAGACGCCGCCTGGCGGGTGCTTGCCTTTGGTCATTTGTACTTGGGATTGGCTTGGGGTTCGTATTGGCCGGATGCCATACGATGTTCGGCGACCGCGATTACCTCCGGGGTGTTTCTGCCGTTTACGGTCGCACCTGGTGGGGCGTGTGGGAGTTGGGATTCTATTTTGGATGCATGTTTGCTTACTGGTGGATCGGCCGACGCGACCGGCCGTTGCGTTTCTGGGGACGTTTCGGCCACGGCTTGTTAGCAGTGATGGCCGCGACGAATCTGCTCTACCACTTCCCTCCGCTGATGGCCATGATCTCGAGGTATTCTCGGGCCGCCGAGGCCATACCGGAACTTTCACGCGAACAGTTTCGTGAATTGTTATTCTCACCACTGTTGGTCGCCAAGACTGCCCACTTTGCGTTTGCGTCACTGGCGGTCGCCAGCATATGGCTGCTGGTAGTCCTCTGGGGCCGGCCCGCGGAGGTATCGAAGAGTACCAACGCGCTCGACAGAACGCCATGGTTTGCCGTTGTTGCGATCGTCGGTCAGCTACTGACAGGAATCTGGCTTGTGACATTGTTGCCACCGGGTCAGCAGCGGCAGATGATGGGCGGGAACGCTGTGGGAACCGCCGCCCTGGTGGGAGGAATCGTGATGTCGATCACCCTGTTGAACCAGCTCAGCAACCTTGCATTTGGCGACGCCGGCCGTCGTTCTGTTGCGATCGCGGCCAGCATGCTTGTCGTCACGATCGTCTTGATGAGTTGCGTTATCGTGTTTCGATGAGCGGTTATGTTGGCGATGCGAGTTGACGAGCGGCAACGGCCTGGTTCGAGGGTGCATGTTCCACCAACACCCATGGCGTGCACAACCGGGACCGGTTGTGCACGCGGGCAGGTGTCACGTCTGCCAGATGAGCTGATTGTTGTCAGCCAAATGTCATTCAGGCTGTTTGCCAGGCAACTTGTGTTCTTTCAGCAAGTCACCGAATTTGACGCCATCTTCGTTTTCCTCGTCGGCGGCCTTTTCGAATGCCTTGTCCAGTTCCTCCAGCAACTTCGCGGTTTCAGCCTTTTTGTCAGCCGCCTGGTCAAGCCGCTCTTTGGCATTGCCAGGGATCAATTCGGCGAGCTTCATGCCGTAGTCGTTGCGAAGTTTCTTGTCACTCTTGCCTTTCACATGGCAAGTGTTGCATCCTTCCTTCTTGAACGCCTCCTTGAACGCGTCGTCGCCGCTGTCTTTGACGTATTTGTCGTCAAATGCCTTGCGGAACGGCGCTAAAGCGCTGGCCGAAGAACTGACGACCGTTACGAAAGCCACAGCCATCAACAGAGCACAACAGATTAACCTCATTCATTCATCTCCTAAAATTTGTTGGTAAGTCTCGCGCCTTGCCCCAAGACCAAAGCGACCACTTGAGCCAATAATTCTTCTGGCACGATGTGCCGAACGCTCGCACCGAGGTCGTCCCATGGGCCGGTAGCACCCGTGTATTGTCTCGCGAATACTACGCCAGGCAATGTCTACTGGTTCGAAAAAACGGAGTCAAGCTACTGGTCGGGTGGGAATAATCGGTGTTTACCAGTCAATTTGGTGGGGCCACGTCTCCTGGAACAGTAGAATCGGTCGCCCGGCCGCTGTCAAGTATTTCCGGTCGCCGGGGGTCCTTCCAGCAATCTCCTATCACACCTTCCCCGCTATCGACGCTATCATGGGGCAGTTTGAAGTTGAACGTCGAGGGGGGAAACGGTGAGCGTCGGATACGTTCGCCACGAACTTCAGCGAACCTCGCGGCGAATCAGGACTAGGAATGACTCTTAACGTGCAAAGGTGATCTCGCACAATGACGGGCACGACACACAACACCAGCCATGACTCGGGTTTCGATCCGCATCAGCTCCCACAAATGTACGGACACCCAACGGGACTGTATACGCTATTCTTCGCGGAAATGTGGGAACGCTTCTCCTTTTATGGCATGCGGGCGTTGCTCGTTCTCTACATGATGAAAGGGTTTCTCAAGTATACCGATGGCTCGGCATACGCGGTGTATGGCGCCTATACGTCGCTGGTCTACATGACGCCCTTCTTCGGTGGGATGATCGCTGACAAAGTGATTGGCGCCCGGCGCGCGGTGATCCTTGGCGGTGTGTTGATGGCACTTGGGCACCTGTTAATGTCGGTCGAGAATGCTTTCGCCTTTTTCGGCGCGTTGGCGTTGCTGATCTTGGGCAACGGATTCTTCAAGCCCAACATTTCAACGATGGTTGGTTCGCTGTACCCGCCGGAAAGTCGTAATCGCGATAGCGGCTTTACGATCTTCTACATGGGCGTGAATCTTGGCGCGGCGATGAGTCCTCTGTTATGTGGTTACATTGGCGAGACGAGAGGGTACCATTGGGGGTTCTCGCTGGCCACATTTGGCATGATGGTCGGTCTGGCCGTATTCGTCATGCCGACCGTCATTACTCAAGTACTTATTGGCCTGGGAGCCGTAGCGGCGGCTCTGGGCCTTCTTTTCTTTAAGCCTGACAACACCGCGGCTTTGGTTGTCAACATCTTTATCGCGTTGTCGTTGATCGTGTCAGCCACGTTGGCGATGTTGGCGTTGGGACGAGGTGGATTGCCCGATTCCGCAGGGCAAAAGCGGGCGCGGGCGGATGGCAGTACACCAACGGGATTCACTTCTGCCGACTTGATCGTTTAC
>JAGQPD010000991.1 GCA_020426865.1 Planctomycetales bacterium | reverse complement strand
CAAGTCGCCGGCCTGGCTTTTTGGATTTTTTTTCTTCTATCTGCCGTACTGGCCCAATCGTGGACCCAATGGCCTAACTTCGCCCAGGAAGTCCTTGGAGAAAGCGGCATCGAAACGCTGGAAGAAAACTTCGCCCATCCCCCGGTCGATGGATCCCTGGAAGACAACCAAGCGATGGCCGGGTTCTATATCCAACACAACACAGGGATTGGCCTGCAGTGCTTTGCCCACGGCCTGCTCGTTATCCCTGGCTTGCTGGTGAACATCTATAATGCGGTGGTCTTGGGGGCTTCGTTCGGTTACATGTGGCGTCCCGAGGTGTCACAGGGTGCCAACTTCTTCGAATTCGTTACGGCTCACGGACCCTTCGAACTAACTGCCATCGTGCTCTCCTCCGGTGCTGGCCTCCGCTTGGGGATCTCTTGGATGTGGACCAATGGACTGACCCGCTCCGACTCCCTGCAGCAAAATGCTCGACAGTCCATGCCGTTGATGGGAGCGGCGATCGTGATGTTCTTCATGGCAGCATTGATTGAAGGGTTCGTGTCGCCGAGCCCCTTACCCTATTTCGTCAAGGCCTCGATCGCGGCGATTTCCAGCGGCATCTTGATGTTTTACTTCGTAGTACTGGGTTTCCCACGGAGGTAGTGCGCAATGGAGCTAGATCGCACGCGAATCACGATTCACGAACGATCGCTGATGGAGTTGTTGGATCTTTCGCTGAAGGTATTCATGGTGTACTGGCGAGCCTTGGCGTTGCTGATGTTTGTTCCCAGTACGCTGTTGACGGCAGTGTTTCTGTACCAGATCGGTTGGATGGCGAGCGACGTGGAGAATACCGAATCGGTGGCACGCTACGTATGGGTAATGACGCTATTGGTGTTCTTGACCTCGCCGCTCGTCTCCGTGCCGGCAACGATGTACTTGGGAAGAGTCATGTTCATGGACACGCCTCGCCTGCGAAATATGATCTGGGAGTCGTTACGATTTTGGTTGTCACTTACGTATGTGCAGTTGTTCCTGCGTGGTACTGGGTTAGCGTTCCTGTTGTTATTCATGATCGAACCTTACAACGACATGGGCGGGCCCGAGTGGTTTCTTGTGATGCTCTGCATCTATGCGGCCTTCGTTCGTTCCATGCGTCCATTTGTCAATGAGATCATCGTTTTGGAACGCAATCCGCTACGGGGGAAAACCACCGATACGATCACGGTGGCACGCCGCAGTCAGTCGCTGCATACGCCGAACTCGGGTGATCTTTTGGGCCGATGGATTGCTTCCGCCGCGATTGCCACCCTGATGGCGTCGACACTCGTTGGTATCGGCTGGTTTGCCCAACTGTTGGTGATGCTGGATTGGCACTGGGGTCGGTGGATGGTCTTTGTCTGGGTCCCGACGTCGATGTGGATAACGGCAGTCTATTTTACCGTCGTTCGGTTTCTTTGCTATTTGGATCTGCGGATCCGCCTGGAAGGTTGGGAAGTCGAATTGGTCATCCGCGCGGCGGCAGCCCAGTTGGAGGGTCAACTGGCGTGACTGTCGTTGCAGACCATCCTCATCTGATGACGCACGACCCGCGTCGTAGCCCGCGGTTCTTAGCAAATTGCGCGGGGGTGTTGTTGGCGATGATCGCCGCCTGTCTACCCACCGACGTGGCCGCAGCACAAGAAAACGGTCCACGGGGAGTCGACCAGACCCGATCGATCGAAGACGCTCGTCGAGCATTTCGCGACCTGGGGAGTTTCCCCTGGTACGACGCGGACAGCGAAGAACTGCGGCCAGTCGAGCCCCCGCAGCGTACTCCAGCACCGAACCCGTCCAGCTGGGAGGTCCAGCCCAATCGGGGAAAAGGATTCAATCCCAACCTGGGTTGGCTCATACAAGGGATTGCCTATCTGCTGCTGGCAGTACTACTTCTATTTGTCATTTGGCTGATGTACATGGCATTGCGAGATAAGTTTCTGCAACAAGATCGGCGCAGCGGTCCCCAGGACCTGGAGCCAGAACACGCCACGCGAATCGAGAACTTGCCGTTCGATTTGCGGCGACCGACGACCGATCTGCTTGGCGAAGCAGAGCGACTATATGCCGCCGGACATTACGGCGAAGCCATGGTCTACCTTTATAGTTACCAACTGGTCCATCTCGACAAGAACCATCTCATCCGTCTGGCTCGCGGCAAGACAAATCGGCAGTACTTGCGGGAATTGCGGCGAAGGGTGGAGCTTCGATTCTTGTTGGAAGTTACCATGGTCGCGTTCGAAGACTTTTTCTTCGGCAATCATCCGATTGACCGGAAGCGATTCGAACAATCGTGGAACCAGCTGGAACAATTCCATCAACGGGTGGCAGAAGGTTCGCATCAAACGGAGGTTGCCACAGCATGATCATCCCATCAAAGTCTCCGTGCCAGTTGTCGATCGCCGTGGCCTTTTTACTGTTGGCCCTATCGGGTTGTGGAGGGAGTGAACAGGGGATCAGCGGGGAATATGGTCACGCGCGGGGAACGTACTCCAGGGGCGTCAATGGCACCAGCGTGTTGGCTCACATGTTTTCCGAGGCCGGATTTCGCGTGGGAACTGCCAGCCGCATTTCCCGGCGTGTCGACAAGGCCCAGGTCGTGGTTTGGTTTCCGGACGGATTTCAATGGCCCGACATCGACGTCAAGCAGCGTTGGGAGCAATGGTTGCGTGAGCAGCCCGGCCGAACGCTCGTGTATGTCGGGCGAGACTATGACGCCACCGTTTCCTATTGGGAACGGCAAACGCAGACGTCGCACGGCCAGAAGTCATTGGAGGCAGCGTGGGAAACCGCGTATCGCAAGGCCGATTTTGATGAGGTCAAGTCGTCGGCTACGGATGAGAACCCATCATCGGCATGGTTTCACATTGAGCGCCACGAACCGGCGGTACGTGAGTTCGACGAGTTGCTGGGGGCCTGGTCGCCCGGCGTAGACGCCGATGGACTTCAAATCGTCATTGCCGATCGCATAGGTCCGCGGCGCATCCAAGACGATATCGATCTGGCGTCGCCTGACTCGTCAGCACAAAGTTCCTCCTCGACAACAGCGGAGGTTCCGAACGAGACGCAAGACAACGACACAGTCGTGGCGGAGCCCGAAGCGTGGCCAACTGATCCGGTGGACGACGACTTCGACCAATATTTCACGCCCCTGTTGACCGGCGATGGAGTGACATTGGCGGCGCGTATCGCATCGCCGTCATGGGGTGACAGCCAGATTATCGTCATTCCCAACGGTTCCTATCTGTTGAATTTGCCGCTGGTGAATCTCGAGCACCGAAAATTGGCGGGGGCCTTGATCGCATCATGCGGCCCCCCCGATCGGCTCGTATTCCTGGAGGCTGGCCCTTCCCCCGCGATCGCCACCGACGAGGAAACTGTACACATGTACATGCAACCGTTCCATCAGTGGCCGATCAGTTGTATTTTGCTGCATATTGTCGCGATGGGGATCTTGCTTTGTTTGTCGGTGTTTCCGATCTTTGGGCGGCCGCGGCAGCTGCCGTCGGAGGTCAGCGGGGACTTTGGCAAGCACGTGCGCGCCTTTGGCGGGTTACTGCAGAAGGCTGATGACGAAGCGTACGCGAGTGCACGGATCGAACACTACCGGAAGCACGTGAGTCGTGAAACAAATCTTACTCCACATCATCATTAATCCACATCACTAATAGGTAGTTTGAAACCAGGATCATTATGAACAATCCGGCTGAAACTTCGGGCATCCCGCCAGCGACTGACGGCGGGGGACGCATCGTCTTTGAATGTCAGGCGTGCGGACGAAACCTACAGGTACAAAGCGAAGCTGCGGGGCGTTCGGCAAAATGCCCGTATTGTGGCAGTGTCCAACCGGTCCCCGCTTGGTCGGAGAAACCTCCTGCGACACCTCAGACATCGCCACCTTCGACCGGCCACGGTAGTGGCCCCTTCGGCCCCGCGGCGATCGGAAATGGCTCGCCGCCTCCAACAGCACCTTCTTCGGCAGCACCGCCGCCGATTGCGTCCGGGCCCGATGAGCCCGCTGGGGCAGTTGCTGGGCAACCGACGTCCGAGCCCCAACGACTCGCCCCAGCCGCCACCACGCCCGATCCTCAGAACTTCAAGCCAATCGTCGGTCAAGACACACCGACTCGGCGACTGTTCGATCGAATCACGGAGGAGATTGGCAAGGTTTACGTGGGACAAGATGAACTGGTATTGGGGACGTTGGTTGCATTGTTCTCCAACGGACACGTGTTGATCGAGAGCGTACCTGGGTTGGGCAAGACGTTATTCGTTCGTACATTGGGACGAGTGTTGGGATGTCAGTTCGGGCGAATTCAATTCACGGCGGACTTGATGCCGTCCGACATCACGGGCGCACCGGTTTTTGACATGAAGGCCAACGAATTCCGTTTTCGACCGGGTCCTGTCTTCACGCAACTGTTGTTGGCTGACGAGATCAACCGATCGCCAGCCAAGACGCACGCGGCGTTGCTGGAGATCATGCAGGAATTCCGCGTGACGGTCGACGGAACCAGCCATACGATCGAGCGTCCTTTTCTCGTGCTGGCAACCCAGAACCCCATTGAATCGGAGGGCACCTACCCCCTCCCCGAGGCCCA
>JAGQPD010000990.1 GCA_020426865.1 Planctomycetales bacterium | reverse complement strand
GCCGACCACGTCCGCACCTGGCTGTACGGGGAGGAGGCGACGCCGTGAACACAATCCCCGAACTGATCGATCGCTGGAACGCAATTGAAGGAAAGGTAACGCTGGCGGTCTACTGGTCGGAGGTGAATATGCCTCCGGCCGTGCGGTTCAAACAAAAGTCGATGACGTTCGCGGCGTACAAGAAGCTATGCGCCACGCACGGTGCCAAGGATCAAGCCGCTTGGCTGCCCAGGGTCCCGAAGCAAGGCTATGCAAGCGTCCTCGTTGGACTGCAAGGGTTTGCCTATGCGTTCATTATTTCGAGCGAGGGCACGACGGCCGCGACCGACGAAGTAGTTCAGCTGTGCCGCGGCTGTGCCGAAACGCTGGGGCAGGTACACCGTTTCAGCCTCGCCGACAACTGGCTGCTTACGTGCCGTGACACTAACGCAACGTCAAAGATAATGGCGAGCAACGACGGCAATGAAGCGACTTACGACCTAGCGGCCGAATCGCTACGGATCTTGCGGGGCCGAATGGCAAAGCCGCGCACCTGGACCGACACAATGGACCCAATGACTGCATTTCCTGACCAATTGCCGAACGATGTAGAGGGCGTTGCCGCATGGCTAACCGAAACGCTCGAATTGCTACGGTCATCTGGACATCCATCGCGAAAGCAAGTTCTTGCCATTCGACTACGAAACGTTATCGCTTGGTTGAATTCGTTAGGGTGCGTCCCTGACGAGTTCGACTTCGATTCCGAGAGAGTAGTATTGGAGGGTCATATCATCTCTCTCTTAAAATGGGTCCAAATGCTCTGCCCCAAAACCGTCATGCTTGGAGTTGAGAATGATCGACAGCAGAAAGTGCTTGACGCGCTATATCGCACTGGCCACGGCCTAAGCTCGACGGCATTGGCCATTAAATGCCGGTGTGACGAAAAAACGCTTCGGCCCGATCTCAAAGCACTAGAAAACAGAAAACTCATCGTTCGCGTAGGAAAAAGCAAGTCACCCTGGGCGGTCACCGAACTGGGGCGTAAGGTACTATTCGCAGGTCAGGAATCGCCGACCTAACATTTCCCGGAACTCTCCCGGATCTTCCCGGAACATTCCCTGTGGCGAAGAGGGGATGTGTAGTTGAATTGTTTTGACGACGTTGCAATGTCAAGGAGCAATTCAAATGTTGCGAACGAAGAAGACGTCCCTGTACTACTCACCGCCTGAGGTCGCGCGACGGTACGGGGTCGCTGCCGACAAGGTGCGGCAGTGGATCACCCGCGGCGAACTAACGGCGGTGAACGTGGGTGATGCCACACGCCCCCGCTGGCGAGTGTCTCCAGAGGCCCTCGCCGATTTCGAGGCCGCTCGCGCCGCCACTCCCCCTCCACCACCTCGCCGCCGACGGCGGTCGCTGCCGCAAGTGCGTCAGTGGGTTTGATTTTGAACACAAAAAAAGCCGCGCGGTCATCTCTGGCAGGGCGACCGGCGGCATTCGGAGGTCTTACGATGGATGATAACCTATCTCGTGCGGCACGTCGAGCCCTTCCCGCCGAGCCACGCCCCAAGGATGTCGTCGTTCGGATCGACACGCGGGAGCAGATCCCGTGGACGCTGTCCCCGTTGGCGACCGAGTCGGCCACGCTTGACGTAGGTGACTACGATCTGGCAGTCTGTCCGGGCCAGGTGGTGATCGAGCGGAAGGGTTTCGGCGATTTTCTCTCGTGCTGCGGAGGCGAACGCGCGCGGTGGGAGCGTCAACTGCTGAGGTTGCGTGGCGTTCTTTCCCAGCTGGTGATCGTCGAGTGCACCTGGCAGGACATCGAGCGCGGTCAGTGGTCAAGCCGCCTATCGCGCAAGGCCGTCGTCGGCAGCGTCATCGGCTGGATGACATCAGGCACCCCGTTCGTATTTGGCGGCCGACCCGATCAGTGCGACGCGATTGCGGCACGCTTCTTTTACGTCGAATATCGCCGGCGTTGGCGCGAGCTGCGGCAGATGGTTGGGGCGGTGGAGTAGTATTTGGTTTAGTGTGACGCGTGGGCGTCATATTCGTAGTGGACAGTACTCTGGCGGGTGCGCAGCAGAAGAGGGGTATCATGACACCCGCGACAGATGGAGTTTTATTAGAGGCCCAAAACATTCCAACGGAGCTAAAGGAGCGACATCAATGGGTTGTTTGGAAATACATTCAACGTGACGGCAAGCATCAAAAGTGTTGCTTTCAGCCGGATGGCACGCCAGCCAAGTCGAACGACGCGGCGACGTGGTGTCGGTTCGACGAAGCTATTGATACGTATGAACTAGGTGGCTGGGCGGGGATCGGCTACGTCTTCGCCGACACGGACCCGTTTTGCGGACTCGATTTGGATGGATGCCGTAATCCAGAGACGGGCGTCACTGAAGACTGGGCGCAACTGATTGTGAGTAAGGCAGGAAGTTACGCGGAAGTGTCGCCCAGCGGCATAGGATGGAAAATTTTCGGAATCGGCCGAA
>JAGQPD010000989.1 GCA_020426865.1 Planctomycetales bacterium | reverse complement strand
TGAGTGTCCCGGTCTTGTCCGAGCAAATCACGGTAACCGATCCCAATGTTTCGACCGCCGGCAATTTACGGATCAGCGCCTGGCGGCGAAACATCCTTCGCGCACCGATCGCAAGTGCAACAGTGGCGACCGCTGGCAGGCCTTCGGGAACGACGGCAACGGCAAGGCTGAGAGACGTCAACAGCATCACTCTTGGATCGGCTCCCGCAACGATACCTAGAATGTAGACCACGGCAACGATCCCCAGTGCGGTCAGGGCCAGGCTGCGGCCAAGGATGCCCAATCGTGTCTGAAGCGGCGTCGGTTTGGGGCGGACTGTCTGCAGTGAATGCGCGATCTTGCCTAATTCGGTGGTCATCCCGGTGTTGGTTACCATTGCCTGCCCATGTCCGAACGCGACGGTGGTTCCCAAATATGCCATGTTCGTGCGATCAGCCATCGGTACGGCACTGTCGATGGCCGTGATCGATTTATCGACGGGTTCCGATTCGCCTGTCAGCGCGGCTTCCTGGATTCGCAGGTTCGTTGACTGTAGAATGCGACAATCGGCTGGTACAAGATTGCCAACTTCCAGTGCGACCAGATCGCCGGGGACAAGCTCCCGCGCCGGCAACACGTCAATGGCACCTCCCCGCCAAACCTTGACATTGGGAACCGAATAGCGTTTCAGCGCCGCCAAGGCTTTTTCAGCGCGAAAATCCTGCGCGAAGCCGAGGGCCGCATTCAGTACGATGATGGCGACAATGGCGACGGCATCCTTGTACTCGCCCAAGTAAATGGAAACCGTGGCTGCGACGAACAGCAGAGCGATCATGGCGGAAAAGAGTTGTTCGGTCAGAATGGCCCAGGCGCTGCGTCCCCCCAGGTCGTGCAGTTCGTTGGGGCCGTAGTGTGTCCGGCGATCGGCCACTTCTGATTGGTCAAGGCCGGTTCGAGAATTCGATCCCAATTCGGCGGCGACCTGGTCTGGTGCGAGTTGGTACCAATCCGTCATGGAAGTTTCGTCGAAGGGAGGACAGAAGCCATACTGTCATGGAATCGGTGTATTATGACACAATAGGACCGTGCTTCAACAACGCCTGCCGCCTTTTTTGGCTCGCGAAACTGTGCTAGATTTCACCGCCCCGATGGCACTTATCGCAACTATAACAGGCGGATGCGTAAAGAAACATAGAAAAAAACAAATGTGGAACCGATAGCATGGATAAGAAAGCGAAGAAGAAGATCGATGTCCTCCAGAAGAAGCTGCAGACACTCCGGCAGCAACTTGCCGGTGCCCGAAAGCAAAACGACGAGCCGGGCGAAGTCGAACGCCTGGAACGCGATATCACCGCGGCCGAACAGGAGCTTGAAAAGCTCAAGGCCAGCTGATTCGAATTGTCGCAGCCCGGGCCGTTTTCCGGTTGAGCGGCTCAATACTTGATGGTTCGAGGTATTGGGCCAATATCCTTTGCGACACGTAGCGTGCGACTCTATCCGGCTTTGCGAAAGGCCTGATATTCGGGGGCCGGTTCGCTTTGCTCGCGATAGGTTGCGATGTCGTCGATTCCGTCGCCATTCCAGTCGCCGACTACCGGCTTGTCGCCCGGTGCCCCCATTTCGAAGACACGGTCGTACGCGTCCAATTCTCGGTTACCGTTGCTGTCGAGATAGAATCTGCCGTTGCGGACGAAGCCAATCTCATCCACACCATCGCCGTTCCAATCGCCCACGATCGGCGTGTCACCCTGTTGTCCGAATTGAGCTTCCGCGTCGGCAGACGTGTACTCACCGTTTCCGTCGACGTCGAATTGCCAGCGGCCTTGGCGGAAGACCCCGATCGTGTGGATGCCGTCGCCATTCCAGTCGCCCACGACTGGCACGTCGTCGGGCACGCCGAACCAGAACACGTGATCGATCACATCGCCGCGCATCTTTCCTTGTTCGGTCAATTTCAAAACCCGTTGGCCGTTTGTGGCAGCGGTGTCGCGCGGAGGAATATTCTTGCGTTGTCCTGTGGGGCGGTTATTATTGTCGGGAAGGCCGGGTTCCGACACGATCGCACGAGGATCTCCCGCCCAGATCGGCCCGAAGATACCGATGTCGTATTTTCCATCGCCGTCCCAGTCGCCCGCCACCGGTCGGTCGCCTCGGTGTCCGAGCTTGGCCCACAGGTCGTGCGAATCCCAGACCCCATTGCCATTGAGATCGATGAACCATTCACCGTCGATGAACACGCCGACTTCAAAATGTCCATCGCCGTTGAAGTCGCCGGCGATGGGAATGGCGCCGGGCTTGCCAAAATAGAACTGTCGGCCGGTGGCTGCCGACGAGTCGTCCATCGCCAAGTGCCAACGTCCGTAGCGCATCGTTGAACGACCTTGACCGGTTGATTCCGGGCCGAGCGATGCGAACCAAATGGGTGGCGGAACTTCGGCCACGAGGCCATCGCCGCGGGGGAATCCCGCATCGACGACACTCAGGTGCCACGTAAAGACATGTCGCCCCGCGGAGATGTTGAGCAACGGGTTCCGGACATTGTTGCCCAGTTCTGGAGCCGTATGCAGCGGTGCCAACAGTGTGACGGATGGTTCTTCCCTTGGCGGTGTCGGCAACGTCGGCGGCGGTGGCAGCGTGATCACGATGGTTTGTACGCGGACCTCACTAAAGTTGTTCAGTTCAGCGACGCCGCCTGGGCCGAGGTTGATTCTCACGATGGCATCGTTTTCTGGGCTCTTTTGCAAAGTTGCCAGGATTGCAGTATTCTGGGCCTCGCCCGGATTGAACACGATCCCCGAAAGAGTCCCTGGGGTATCGACACCGTCGACGTAGTCCTCGGGGTGAATTTCGTACACGGCGTACGACCCACGCGGAAGGCCCTTGAATTCATAGAAACCACGAGCGTCGGTTACCGTGCGAATGGGCCCTGGCGGATAATATCCGGGCAATGCCTCGCTGCCGTTGAGGACTCGGCCTTCCAACGCGAATCGCAATTCCAACGTAACTCCTGCCAGTGGAGTGTCGTCAGCGGTCTTGACGCCGTCGCGGATGTCGCGAATTCGCTCCGGTAACGCTTCGCCAGGCACCAGTGACACCGATGGACCGTCTTGAAACACGAATCCGGAGATCCTACCGGGCGGTATTTCGCAGAAGTTGTAATCCACCAGACGTTCGCCAGGACCAAGTTGAATTTGCGAGATTACGTCGGCCACATCGATGTTGCCACCACCAGAACCAGCCACCTGGCCGCCATGAAAGTAGTCGACGACCTGATGCTCGCGTACGGAATACTCGCCCGCAGGTATGTCGCTAAATCGATATCGACCATCGGAATCGGTATGCGTCGTGGCAATTACCTGTCCGCCGGTGTTTAGCAAGTCGATCCGGACCCCCGCGAGTGGCCGTTCACCGTTGGCCGGTTCGAAGACGCAATCGGCCAAGATGTCGGTATGGACCAATCCTTCGATCGAGCCGAACAGGTGTTCGCAAAACAGATAGTTGATGCCATCCTCGCCCGACCACAAGCGGACCTGTCCGATCGTATTGGAATCCAACACATTGCCAACGGTTTGGCCGGCGACCGTACCGGCTTGCGCGCCGCCGTCCTCCAATCCAGCGGGTGTGGTTTCCACGACACGGTAGATTCCCGGTGCCAAGCCATCAAACCGATAGTCGCCGTTTTGATCCGTCAGAGTGCGGTCCAGCTCATTGCCATCGGCGTCAAACAACCGCACCACCGCTCCGACAACCGGCTCGTGGTACTGGTCGATTGAAAAGCAGTCGCCGTTTTCGTTGGACAATTGCACACGACCTTGAATCGATGCCGGCAAGAATTCTCCAAAGTCATAGTCGATACCGTTGTCGCCCCAGCGCAGGACCACGTCGTCAATTCGATCCAACGCCGAAAACGCGTGGCCGACGACGACTCCGTTGATCGTTCCGGCCGCATCGATGCCATCAATCCAACCCGCCGGCTGCACTTCCGACAACGTGTAATTGCCAGCTCGCAAGTCGGTGAAGCGATAGGACCCGTCATTGGCGGTCAGTTGTTCGGCGACGATTTGGCCTTGTTCGTCGACGAGCCGCACGAGCACCCCGCCGATCCCTTGTTCCGATATGGCGAAGAGACCGTCGTTGTTGCGGTCATGGTAGACGAAACCAGAGATAGCGGCCGGTTCGAATTCGCAGAAGTCGTAGTTGGTCCCCTGGTCACCCGACAACAACCGCACACTGGTGATCGTGTTGCTGTCTTGGACAATACCGGTTGGTACACCGGCAACGCTACCGGTTTGTGCGCCACCGTCGATCAAGCCGGTGGGCGTGGTTTCAACAACCGTGTATTCGCCCGGCAACAGATCGACAAACTCATAGCGGCCATCATCATCGGTCAACGTTTTGTGCAGGAGTCGGCCGGTAGAATCGTACAATTGCACGACAGCGCCCACCACAGGACGGTGTTCGATGGAATCGGTGAAGCAGTCGCCGTCGGGAGTCGCCAGTTGCACGCGACCGCGGAGCGAGGCATTGAGGAGTTCGCCGAAGTCATAGTCGATGCCTCGGTCGCCGAAAGACACGAGGATGTCTGTGATCGTGTCAAGGTCGGGCTGCGCGGTGCCCACGACGATTCCGCCGATTGTCCCGGCGGTGTCTTTGCCATCGATCCATCCATCCGGTTGCGTTTCGACAATACGATACGTCCCCTTGGATAGGCCAGCAAACTCGTAATAGCCGTTGGTGTCCGTGGTTGCTGAGGCGATGTGAGTACCATCGATGTCAAACAGCTGCAGCTCTACCCCGTCAATCGGCGATTCTTCGGTGGTATTGAAATGGCCATCATCGTCGCGGTCGTGGTAGACATATCCAGAAAGAGTTGCCGGCTCATGTTCGCAGAAATCGTAGTCGACGCCCTCTTGCCCAGAGCCAAGGGATATCAACTGGACGGTGCCGCCGTCGACAACCGTGCCGGTAGTCTGTCCGTCGACGCTACCGGCGCGGGCCCCGCCGTCGAGCAAACCAGTGGGGGTAATCTCCTGTACGCCATAGGTACCCGGGTGGAGACCTTCGAACTGGTAATGACCACGGGAGTCGGTCAACGTCTCAGCGATGCGTTCGCCGTCCGCG
>JAGQPD010000988.1 GCA_020426865.1 Planctomycetales bacterium | reverse complement strand
ACCCCACCACCAACTCGCCACCCGTCGCAAACAATTTGTTCATCCGCCAACCGCTGCTCGCTGGCGCCGTGCCCGCCGCCAACACACTTCGCGATTGACCACCCCCGCCCGGTCGCGCCGGACCATCCGCCGTAAAACTCGTCCCCAACCCACCAAAAAACTGAGCGTCAAACCGAAAACGTTCAAAACTGACGTCCAACGCCGATAAGTAAAGTTCCTCCAGCTGCGACTGAAAATCGGTCGAATGCAGCCTCGCCACCCGCACCGCACCGTCAATGTCCAACATCAACCGACCGTCCGCGTCCCTGCATAGATAGCTCTCCCAATACGGGTTCGCAACATACGGCGTGTCGCCGTTGGCATGCCAACACGGATACCCCGGCTTGCAATACACACAATGCATCAACTGATGCGAATGCGGATCGTCCGGCGGCAACGGCGGAAAATCAGGGTCAAACGGGTCGTACATCCGCGATTCGGCCGGCAATTGAATCGTGAAATCGTCCAACGGCCAATGCGGATTCGTCGCCTTCGAATCAACCAGACAATAGGCGTCGGCATCCGCCTGCTGACGATAAAAGGCGCGCCCACAACCACCGACCACACACGTCAGCAATACCAGCGCCCAAGCCACCGTGCCAACCGCCACCGACCGCGATGCTGTACATTCCATGCATTAGCCCTAGTAAGAAAACCTGTCTCCTTTCCATTCGGGTCCCGCTGCCAACTGACTTGAACGATTGTAGCGATTGCAAGGCCAAAGCCGCCGGCCACAATGCCCGCAACCCCACCTTTGGGGGAGTCACTGAGAGAAATGGTGCGCGAGATGGCGTGGAACGGGTGAAAACTTGACGCCCCATACCACCCAGCTTATCATCAAGTGAGGCAACGTTTTACGTCACGTTTTCCTTGATCACTGATCAAGTCAATCCAACAGCAAAAGGCCCGGCAAACCCCGCTGGTCATCGGGTGGACTGTTTATGCAAGCTATCTCGTACGTATTTCTTGGCATTTGGATCGTGCTCGCCATTGTCTACATGGTGATGGCGTACGTATCGTCGCGGGTGTGGCAGGTCGGGCATCTGATCGCGATCGTGGGGATTGTGATCATGACCTGCTGCTTTGCCTGGCTGGCGGCGATGTCACTGAAGACGCACCAGAAGTGGCAATCGGAGTATGCAAAGCTATCGACGGACTTGGCGGCGGAGCTTGAGCGTCAGGCCGCGTTGCCGGACATCACGGAGTTGCGGGAGGAGTTGGGGCGTGAGCTACTGGATCGCGGGCGCGTCTGGCGAAGCGTGACACCGGGACCGGCGGCAGTTGACAATAACCAGTTGAAATCGATGGTTGTAGTGATGGCAAACTGGGGCCAGACGCAGTGCACCAAGATCGGCGTCACGGGCGATGTCGCCGACGTTGCGGTGCCAACCGAGGAGGGTGTGGCACCGGTTGCGGCGGTGGCCGCACCGCATGGCATCCAAGTATCTCAGGTGTTGTACATCTACCAGGAGCAGTCGCTTAAATCACTACCCCGAGCGATACAAGCGGCGTTGCTTACTCCCCCGGTCGACTACAATTCGCTATCCGTCGCGGGGCCCAACGCAGCGGAAACGGAAGATTCAAATTCCACGGACGAACGCGTACCGAATGTTGCTGACGAGGAGGGAGCCGAATTGGGGGACGATTTGGCGGCTCGTGATACGGAGGAACGATGTCGGGTACCGGTCGTGTATCTGGGCAAGTTCAAGGTGATTGAAATCTCGGATCAACCGCCGGCGATCCGCCTAGAGCCGATGGAGCGGATTACGGATCTGCAAAAGCGGTTCATCTTTCAGCCGCAAGGGACGTGGTCGCTTTACGAAACGATGCCGATCGACAGCCACCGTGCGTTGGCGGGACTGACCCCGTCGATATTGGAGGCGATGTTGCCTCAACAACTGTTGCGTCTGCCCGAAGCCGAATACCGGAGTGTCTTGACCGAATATGCTATGGACGGAAAATCGATCGGCGGACAGAACGTGGAAGACATCCGGACGGAAACTAAAGTTAAATTCACGCGGGAAAAATCGTTTGTCGTCGACGACCCCAATGCAGAGGTCGGTTCCGATCGCGCGTTCGATACGCAAGGACGTGCGGTTGCCTCCAAGTTACGTCAAGGCGCTGACACGTCATTTACCGAGAATGACGAACAGTGGTTCGACAGCGTAACTGCCAAGCAGTTGATTCAGGAGGGTGTTGCCGAGCGGACGAACGAACCGCCACGCTATCGACGGGCGTTACGCGATTATGCGTTCATCTTCTCGGAAAAAGAAGAACAGTTGCAGCAATTGACGAACAACATCGCACAATACAAGAGCGACAACCAATCGGTGATCGATGCCGCCGGAAAAGCGACTGAGGAGATTGCCTATCGTCAAAAAGAACGCGATGGCCTGGCATCGGATCTGAATAATTTTCAGGCAGAACAGGTTATTTTGAAGAAGGTCTTGGAACAACTGACGGCCCAGGCACAGCAGCAGCGGCAAGTTCTCAGTTATCTGTACCGGGAGAATCGCCGACTTGCGGACCAACTGCGAGGACGCTTTCTTTCGGCGGAGACTTGGAAACCGGGACTGGAATTACTGAGCGCCAACGATTAGACCACCGATTCGATCGATAGGCGACTGCACTTTTCCCGTCTTCCGGCGTAAGATATGTTGACCGAACCAACGAGGTCACAATTACGACGGAAACGTAAGGACTACGATAAAGACGATGGGAATCTACGATCGCGAGTATTATCGAGAGACTCAGACACCCTGGTCGACCGGATTGGGTGCTCGATCGATGGTTACGACGTTGATCATTATCAACGCCGTTGTCTACTTGATCGATCTATTTTCACCTGCACAATTTTTGCCAGGTCCAGGTGGCATGCTCCAGGGCCGGGCGTTTTCCAATATTCTCGCTTTGCCGTCCTCGGCGTTAGTGCACCCGTGGTTGTGGTGGAAATTCCTGACATACGGTTTTACCCATGACCCTGGCAATATTATGCACTTGTTCTTTAACATGCTCGGCCTCTGGATCTTTGGCCGATCGGTGGAAGGGGTCTATGGCCGCAAGGAATTCCTGGCGATCTATCTGGCGCTGATCGTATTGTCGGGGATAGGTTGGTCGGCAATTAGCCTGATGGCTGGTGGACAATCCGTTGTCGTGGGTGCGTCAGGGGCCGTAACTGGGATAATGGTCCTGTTCGCACTACACTTTCCCCACGCCCGGTTGATCCTGTTTCCCATCCCCATCCCTGTACGTGCATGGGTGCTATGCTCGCTCTATGTCGTTGCCGACATGTTTCGTGCCTTGAGCAATACGGGGGGTCAGGTCGCCGTGACAGCTCACTTAGCGGGTGCGGCCTTCGCCTTTCTTTATTTCCAGTCCGGATGGCGAGTTTCCAACCTGTTCCCGGGAAACTGGGGGAACGCGCTATCAAAACTGTCACTTGACCGTCTGCAACAACGGCGCAAGTTGCGTGTGCATCGTCCAGCGGATCGCGACGAGGTACAGACCGACGCGCTCGACATTGATGACTTGGCAGATCAGATTCTGGCCAAGTTGAGCCGCGAGGGGGTCGATAGCCTGACCCCTCGCGAAAGACGCATTCTCGACGACTACAGCCGTCGCGTTCGACAACGGCGAGGATGATCGAAAGTCCCGCAGCTGTCCACAGCCGTTCGGCGGATGCACCGCTCTGTGGGACAGACCGGCTGAGACAGCCGGGGGACTTTTTCTTACGGCAGGGACAGCCGTGCAACTTTTCAGCCGTGCAACTTTTCAGCCGCGGAACTTTTCAGCCGTGCAACTTTTCAGCCGTGGGACCTTACTCGGCCCAAAACTTGTGCACCGTTGTCTGTTCGTACTTCTCACCGGGGTGCAAGATTGTGTTGGGAAACGCCGGCTGGTTCGGCGAATCGGGGTAGTGTTGCGTCTCAAGACAGAGCGCGGCATATTGAGGGAGACCATCGGCGCTCTCAGATCCATCTAGGAAGTTTCCGGAGTAAAACTGGACCGCTGGCTGGCTCGTGCGAATCTCCATCACTCGGCCAGTAGAGGCGTCCTTGAGCCTCGCGACCAATCGGAGTGGCTCGCGGGATTCCCTCAGCACATAGCAATGGTCGTAGCCGACTGGATCGGCCTTGATCTGCTTGATATCGCGGCCGATCTTTTTGGCCGCCGTGAAGTCCATCGGAGTCCCCTTGACATCAGCGAGCTCACCGGTGGGAATTAGCCCGTCGTCGACGGGCAGATATTTGTCAGCGAATAGCGTCAATTCGTGATCGAGGATGGACCGCGAATCGGAACCAGCGAGGTTCCAATAGTTATGGTTGGTAAGATTGACGGGCGTCGCCTTATCGGTTTCCGCCTTAAAGACCATCTTCAGTTCATTATTGTTATTGATCGTATACTCTGCCACTGCGGTCAGATTGCCGGGATAACCTTCGTCCATATCCGGGCTGTTGTAGGTAAATCGCACACCGACTTCGTCTTTACCTTCAATCGTTTCGGACATCCAAAGCACGCGATTGAAACCAACATTGCCACCGTGCAAATGGTTTTCGCCGTTATTCGTCGCTAGTTGGTATGTCTTGCCATCCAACGTAAATTTTCCTTTGGCGATTCGATTACAATAGCGACCCACGGTCGAGCCGAAGAACGGATGTTGCCCGAGGTAGCCATCGAGCTTATCGAAACCGATATTCACATTGTCGAGTTTCCCATCGCGGTCGGGAACATGCAACTCCAAGACAATGGCACCGAAATCTATCATCTTCAGCACCACACCATTGGCATTGTTGCAGGAGTAAAGCGTTACGGGCTTGCCATCAACCTCGCCGAAACTGGAAGTCTCTACCTTCATGGATTGTCCGCCTTTCGTTGCCAGAGTCGCCTCCGCGCCGACAGCTAGCCGCTCGATTCCAACAGTACCGCACCAAACGATCAGGGCTAACAACACGCACCACGTAGTTTTCATCATCGTTTTTACTCCCCATTCCGCCTGCGCGGGTGAACGACCGCCACACGAATCTGCATTGACGTGTTTCGTCGCAGTCTATAACAAACTCTCCAACAACAACCGCATCTTCCGCAACTCCGAAGCATGCTCCACATCGGATTCCTCAATGATATCGATCGTGAGCGCTCGATTGTACTTCAACCGCCCCAATTGTGTAATCAGCTTGCTGTATTCCACTTCGCCCTGCCCGACTCGCACTTGTAGCTTGCTCTTGGTCGAGTCCCTCAACAAAACCTGGTACACATACTTGATGATCTGATCGTAGCCCCGTGCCGCATATGGCCCCCCAATATAGTGGCTGGGGTCAAGCGTCACGCCCAACCCCTTCACGTTATCGCACAGCACCATCACCGTATCGGGATCCTGCGACAGT
>JAGQPD010000987.1 GCA_020426865.1 Planctomycetales bacterium | reverse complement strand
GATCGCCGTCGTCGTCGATGTCGGCAAACGCCGCCTCGTTGGTGTACGTGGCGGGAAACGCCTGCACGCTTTCGACGAAGACGCCCCCGCCATCGTTGACAAACAACCGGTCTTGGCCAAACGCCGCTGCATAGGCATCGAGATCACCATCGTTGTCAACATCCGCGAGGGTTGCATAGACTTGATTGTCGTTGCCCAAACGTTGGCCGGTGTCGCTGAAGAAACCGTAACTATCGTTTGACCATACGCGAGCGCCCCCGGAACCGCTAACCAGGAACGCGTCGAGATCTCCATCTCCGTCCAAATCGCCCACGGCGGCCGAGTGGTTTTGGTTGACCGGTAGCTGTTGGCCACTGTTGCGGAAATAGTCGGTGCGACGACGGTACCCTGATTCCACGGCGCTGATGATGCCGGTGCCCACTTCGTTCCGTGGTTTGATCCAATAATAGTAGGTTTCGGTGCGGCCGGCTGTCACATCGTCGAATGTCGTCGTGACGTGCGAATTCACAATCCGAGTGGCACTGCCAAGGTTGTTCGTCGTGTTTCGCCACACTTCATAGGATGTCGCCAGCGGCGTAGGATCCCACTGTAACGCAACTCGATCGGTATAAATCCCATCACTGGCGCGGACATTCAATGTGCGAGGGGGGACGACCAGCGTAACATCGATCGTGACGGTTACCGGCGTCGACAGATTTACCTGTGGATCGACGGCGACGTAGCGAAACGAGTCTTGGCCGAAGAATCCGACGTCGGGGATATATTGAAATCCCCCGGACGACTGCAATGTGAGCGTGCCATGTTGTGTTCCGTTTCCAAAGAGAACCGCTGTCATTTCCTCCAGGTCCGGTTCGATGTCGTTCTCTAATACACCTTTGCCGGTCCAGCGAAGTGTCTCCCCAGCCGCAACCGTCGCACTGTCCGGCACCGCGACGGGGCGATCGTCAACCCCCGTCACGTTCAGGGTTACTATCGTCGGCGCCGACGACGATCCGACATTCGTCGCGGCGTAACTGAAACTGTCACTTCCGAAAAAGTTGGGGTTGGGCGTGTAAGTGAATGATCCGTCCGAGTTGAGCGAGACTTGACCATTCGCAGGGGAGCCTACGAGGTCGGCTGCCATCGGTAGGGATTGAGGGTCACTGTCATTGGCGAGCACGCCGTTACCGGATGCAACAGTCAACAACGAGTCCTCGGTCAGCGTGTAAGAATCCGGCTGTGTTACCGGTGGGTCCGTGATGATTTGCGATCCGCTGATGTTAAAGTTGATTCCGTTGGCTGCGATGATGCCTGACCAGCTGATCGTTGTCGCCGTCGTGACCAATTGCAACAGGGGGACATTGTTGACAAGCCCCGAACTCCATGTTTCGCTCCCGACAGAGAGGAACAATTGCCACGTGTTCCCGGTCGAAGATGCGTTGGTCCAATAGCCATTTGTAATCGACTCCGTGAAGGGATTGTGGCCTGGATTCTCCGTCGCAAAGGATGGTCTCGTCCCCTGCCGCCGATACCACCAGGTGTCATTGTTCGCGTCGTAGTTGGGGTCTGTCGCATCGAAGGTGGATGCGTCGTCACTGTGGTCCACCGCGACGGCGCCGAGCGCGGGCGATTCCACAATCAGCCCGTCGCTGCCCACTTCCCACGCCATTTCAATGGCGACCGCACCCACATCCGAATTGTTGACGCTGAATTGAAACACATGATTGCCGTCGGTGTTCCGTCCGACCATTTCCGCAATCAGCATCGGGGCCAACACTCGACGGTCTTCCAACAACTCGGATCGCAGGTTTCTTCGGCGTCGAACCCGAGAGTTACTCGTTGTACTCCGTCCGGACATCGTGCGGTTGCGCGGGATCATGGTCGTACCTCCCCGGTTTCAAGTTGCTTAGCGGCGACGTGGCCCTACTAACTGACAGAAGAATGAGACCAGAAACTATCGGCGTTGTCAACCAGCACAACTCCCCATTCGGACCGGTTTGTCCGAACCAGGGTGGTTTCTGTACAGGTGCGGACGGTGACGGCGCGGACGGTG
>JAGQPD010000986.1 GCA_020426865.1 Planctomycetales bacterium | reverse complement strand
GACGCCGCAAATAAGGATGCACCATCTGACCTTGAATCGGACCGGGCCGCACAATCGCCACTTCAATAACCAGATCGTAGAAACATCGAGGACGCAACCGCGGTAGCATGCTCATCTGCGCACGACTCTCGATCTGAAATACGCCGATGGTGTCGGCACGACACACCATGTCGTATACCCGCGGATCTTCCGCCGGTATGTTGGCCAACGTCAAGATGTCGCCGGTATGCTTGCGAACCATCTCGAATGCTTTACGGATCGCAGTCAACATCCCTAAACTCAGACAATCCACTTTCAGGATGCCGAGATCGTCGAGGTCATTTTTGTCCCAGCTGATGACGGTACGACCGGGCATGCTCGCGTTTTCGATCGGCACCAGTTCGCACAACGGACCGCGTGTCATTACCATCCCCCCGACATGTTGTGACAGATGTCGGGGGAATCCGACAAGATTTTCAATGGCATACACCAACCGCTGTCCCGTCTCGGACGTCGGATCAATTCCCACTTGCTGGCATCGCTCCGACAGATTCGACTCGCGATGATACCCTTCCACCTGCTTGGCCAGTGCGTCGACTCGATCGAGCGACAACCCCAGCGCCTTTCCGGCATCGCGGATGGCGGATCGGACGCGATAGGTAATCACTTCGGCGGTCATTCCTGCCCGCTGGCGACCATATTTGTCGTACAGATATTGCAGCACCTCTTCGCGGCGTTCGTGCTCGAAGTCGACATCAATATCGGGGGCTTCATTGCGTTCACGACTAACAAAGCGTTCGAACAACACGTCCATCTGGTCCGGGTCCACCGAGGTTACCCCAAGGCAATAACAGACGGCCGAGTTCGCCGCGGAACCACGCCCCTGGCAGAGAATGTCGCGCTTGCGAGCAAAACGCACGAGATCCCAGACCGTAAGGAAATACGCTTCGTATTGCAGTTGTTCGATCAACTGCAGTTCATGCTCCAGTAGCTGGCGCACTTTGTCGGGAAGACCTTCGGGATAGCGTCGCCGGGCTCCCTGCCACGTCAACTGCTGCAGAAAGGCAATGGGAGTGAGACCGTCGGGAGCCAATTCTTCAGGGTATTCGTACCGCAATTCGCTCAATGAAAAGGTACATTGCGTGCCGATTTCGACCGTCCGCTCCCACACTTCGGGCTGCGATCGATACAGGGCCCGTAGCGATGCCAAATCCCGCATGTGCCGCTGCGCGTTCGCGAATCGCCAGCGACCGATCTGATCAACGGTAGTCCCCCAGCGAGTAGCGGACAGGACGTCATGCAGGACCAGCCGTGCGGCAACGTGATAGTGCACATCGCTGGCGGCGACCAGGGGGAGGTCTGCCTGCCGAGCGATCCGTGATAATTGCTCAAGCCGCTCATGATCGTCCGGGCCATGATGCAGTTCGGCCAAGACATAGGCACGATCGCCGAAAATTTCTCGATAGGGCAACAATTGCTGGGACGTTGCCAACTGCTGCGGATCACGAAACATACTGGTTTGACCCGGATGCGTTTGACCCGGATGCGTTTTCGCGAAGGCCCCCGATGGCAGTGGCGCTTCGCACTTGGGAGCCGGAATCACCCCGACCAGTAGTCCGTCACCATGGTCAGCGATATCCTGTAAGTGCAACCGGCATTCCCCCTTGGCAGCTCGGCGGCGTCCCACCGTAATCAATCGCGACAGGTGGGCGTAGCCGGCACGGTTGGTCACCCAGAGCAGAACATCGAGTGCGTCATCAGGAGTGATTTCGGCACCAACGATTAAGGGTACATTGGTTTCTTTGGCGGCAACGTGGGCCCGTACGATACCCGACAGGGAGTTGCGATCGGTAATGGCGACGCCAGCATATCCCAGCTCGGCCGCTCGCGAAAACAACTCATCGGCGTGCGAAGCCCCTTCGAGAAACGAGAAGTTCGTTTTGCAGTGCAGTTCGTAATAAGGCAGTTCGTAATAAGGCAGCTCGTAATAAGGCAGTTCGGGATCGGGCAGTTCGGGATCGGGTTGGTTCATGCGAAGATCCCCTGCAAGAACCATTGATTGTCCTGCAAACGCCGAAACAGCCAGAACCGGCATCCGCGTTCGTCTTCTACGCGATAATAGTCACGCCGGATGGTTGGGCCTCGCCACCATCCCGTTTCAATCCGTTCCGGCCCCCAGACGC
>JAGQPD010000985.1 GCA_020426865.1 Planctomycetales bacterium | reverse complement strand
GTCGTTTTGCGAGATGCGCCGGAAGCGCCTCGGAAATCCAATGGTGCTAGCGGCGCATCAAACATTTGCTCGATGCGTTGCAAGTAGGTGGGGTGAAATCGAAAATTTTGCTCCTCCCACAGACGATTGGCCATTTGCAGTGTGTTTCCGTCGCCTTTTGCATTGAGCATCATCGACAGGCTGCCCATCCCGGCCAGCCACGCTGCATCGTCGTCGTGACCGTGCGACACGCGTAGCATTTCTTGCCGAGTCTGACCTTCCGCGCCGTCCAGCGTCATCGCCAGTACGGCAGTGATACTGGCCGGGTGAGAAAAACAGATTCCCTTTGGCTTCGCTCAATAGCTTATTCAAATCGACGGCAAACCTGTTGCTTGTCCTGGCCGCCTGCCGAGCGTCATCGCCGACTTGTTTCGGCAATGGTTGACCTTGATCGCCCCACGCCGGACTACAACCAGCACACAACCCCACAACTCCAAGTTTCAATAGCGAGCGACGAGTGGCAGAAAATTCGGCAATTGGCAGCATAAGTTATCTCCTCGTCAACATCGGTTTTTGTACGTCCCAGTTCCGGCTTTGGGACATCTGCCATTGTGGGCGTTTCCCACTTGGACGTCGCATGCGTGTGAAGAGTTCCCATTTCCACCCGCTCCCATTTCCACCCGCTCCAATGGGCGTGCCCACTGGGCGGACCGACGGTTTATAGGCACGTCAAAGCCGAGGGAGATGCACTGAATCGAGGCGCTTACGTGCGTGCGTCGCAACTGCTTTCCAGTTGCAGCCCGGCTGAACGCGGTTGGGAGTGGAATTATTTGCAGCGTCAGACCGGAAATAGGTTTGCCCAAACGCTGCCTGGCGCCGAACGACCACTGTTTACAACAGACGGTCAACGGATGTATGCGATCGGAACTATCGGAACGCCGCAAGACCACAAAGTACTTGTCTGGCAGTTAGCCAATGGTCAACTTGTTCATTCCTTAACACATCATGCGAGACTCGGTCACATCGCGTTGTCACCGAATGAGAAACTGGTTGCTGTGGGCGACATCGCCGGCGAGTTGTTTGTTTGGGACACGGCAACGAGCGAAAAACTGTGGTCACGTAAACTGCATGATGGTCGCATCGACGGGTGAGTGTTTAGTCCCAATGGATCCCTACTGGCGACGGGAAATGGCGATCGTGTCTCAATGGTGGTCAACGCCATCGACGGTACAATCAAACACAAGTTGGGCCCGTTCGAGCAGCCAACGCGCAACGTATCATTCAGTCCAGACGGAAGGTGGTTGGCAATTAATTTTGCGGACGGTCCTGATTCAGCGATCATCGCTGATGTGAACACAGGAACAGTTGCCGCCAATTTTCCGGGCAACGGCTACGTTACGCCAATGTTCGCGCCAATCGGAGACACGATTGCCGTGGGTAATCGCAATGGAGAATTATCGATTTGGAATTGGAATGGTACAAACCTTTTCCGTCAGCAGGTCCTGCGAGATTCCGGCGCATAAATCTCATGCATCGATTTCAGCACGGACGGATCAATGCTCGTCGCTGGCGAAGACCACGGCCAAAATCGCACCACCGTTTGGAACCTTAGGGACGGCCACGCCAAAGCGTCCATTATCATGGCCGATTCTGTCTTCTGGTTAACAATGCATCCCATGATGGAACAAGTCGCCGTCTTCACTTTGTCGGATGGAATTCGTATCTAGCGATACGAGGACATGCCCGACCAACTCACCGCCACATTCGTCGACCAGCCTGTTTTTCACTTGGATTACGATCCATCCGGCTCACGTTTGTTTATCGGCCATTTCACGGAAGCGTACCGCCCCGCGGGCGGTCACGTCGTCGACGCCACAAATCTCGAAAAACAATTCGAAATCCGCAACTGGCGGCTCGGCGGTAAATGGGCCCACGACGGCACTGGCCTTTGGACGTGTGTCAGCGATAAGCCCAGCATAGTGTTGTTCGACATCGAACGGCGTGAGCCAGTTAAGTCTCTTGCAGGTGCCGTCAACGCCAGTGCCGTGGCACTTCCACGTACACCGTCCTCGCTCGTTGGTATCGGCATGGATGGCATTTTCCGGGAATGGGATTTGGATTCCGGCGAGATTATTCACGTAGTGCAATACCGTAGTCAAGGCAGCAGCGAAACCATGGACTATGTTGCCGAAAGCATATCCGATAATGGATAACTCCTTGCTACCACCTTATTGCTGGACAATGACGTCCGCATTTGGGACATTGAAGAAGAGCGGATGGTAGCGAAGTTTGACGTCCCCGGAGTAATCATCGAGGGGCTTGCATTCTTGGACAATACGTCTTTGTTGATTTACGGGTCCGGCGGAACGCTACAGCTCCGAAACTGGAAGAATCACGACGTTATTCGCCGATTTGAGGGACACGAAGACGCGGTCTACAGCTGCGCCACAAGTCCGGATCGCACGATGCTGGTCACGGGATCATCGCACGGAGGCGTCCATGTTTGGGATGTTGCAAGTGGACGACTCCTGGTGACGCTCAAACGACCGCATCCCGACGGCAAAGAAGAGACCTGGTCGGTAGCCTGGAGCCCGGACGGCAAGCGTCTTGCCACGGGTTTTGCAACGGGGACCGTTCAAATCTGGCCGCTGTTCGCATGACATGCCTACGTCGCCGGGCGTATTAACGTCCGTCGACGATCACTCACCCTTATCAACAGCGACGAGCAGTTATCGCCGGCGTAGCGCCAGAGTCATCCCGGCGACCACCAATAAT
>JAGQPD010000984.1 GCA_020426865.1 Planctomycetales bacterium | reverse complement strand
TGGCCAATCGTCTGTGGGGGGAGCAAGATTTTCGATTTTCACCCCACCTACTTGCAACGCATCGAGCAAATGTTTGATGCGCCGCTAGCACCATTGGATTTCCGAGGCGCTTCCGACGCATCTCGCAAAACGACACGATTCGTCAGACACCCTACTCAAGTATTCGTCGTTTGCCGCCACGAAGATCATCCCCTGCGAATCGGCAACTGATGCGATCAGTTGTTACCAACCTCACACTGCCAGGTCCCAAGGTGTCATCTGCATCTCGTCATCTGCATCTCGACGGTCGGTGCCCGTTCTCGAGCGCCTACTGGGCGGCATCATCCGAATCAATATCTGCTGCCGAGCCCGGCCGGGCATCGGCATGCACACTGCCCGGCGCCATCGGCTGGTTCACCTGGGGTAGCCACCGCCGGTGCTCCCGGACCACCCCCCGATATTCCGGACGTGCGGCAAGATTGGTCCATTCGTGAGGATCAACGCGATGATCGTAAAGCTCTTCGCTACCGTCGACGTAACGGATGTATCGCCAATTCTGCGTTCTTACCGCGTGATTCTGCTGGCCGAAACTCGTGATCGCGGGCCACGGCCACGCGGCGTTCGCGTCATCCAGCAGCGGCGTCAAGCTTCGTCCCTCTAGGCCGGTGACGGGTGGTAATTGGCACAGGTCATTGAACGTAGGGAACAGGTCGAGTAATTCGACCGGCCGATTGCACTTGGTCCCAACCGTGTCCTCCGGCCGATGCATCATCAACACGACACGAGTCGAATCCTCCCAAAGCGATCGCTTGCCCCAACGTTGCTTCGTTCCCAAGTGTAATCCATGATCGCTCCAGATCACAACCATCGTGTTATCGGCATGCGCACTTGTTCGTAACGCATCAAGGACCTTGCCAACTTGCGCATCCACAAAACTGACGGATGCCAAATACGATTGCACCGCATGTCGCCATTCATCATGTTCGACGATCCAACTGTGTCGTGGTGCCACGGCACTGTAGCTGAGATCCTGCCCATACGCTGGGACATCGTCCAGGTCGGTTTCCGTGTAGGCAGGTAGCTGCACTTGATCGAGCGGATGTAGATCGAACCACTTGTGTGGTACCGTCATCGGCACATGGGGGCGGTAGAAGCCGCAAGCCAGAAAGAACGGCTGGTCGTATGATTTGGCCAATTGTTCGGACGCCCACGCCGCGATTTTAGTGTCGGGCATCAATTCGTCGCCGTCAGGAAATGCCCCCCAATCCCACAGTGGATGCGAATGTCCGCCGCTGATTGGTTTGGGTGGGCGTGGCCCCATGCCCCCCATGTTGCCGGCGTAGAGATCGAATTCTCCCTTGCCCTCGACATGAAAGATCTTGCCCGCCGCCATCGTGTGATAGCCGTGACGAGCAAAATGTTGGGGAAGGGTCACGGCATCCTTGGTTGAATCACACTGACGCAAGAGCGGGCCTAGATAGTACACGCCGGTTGTCGATGGCCGCGTGCCAGTCAGCAAACTGATTCGCGATGGATTACAGATTGGGGCTTGGCAATGCGCATTGGTAAAGACGACGGACCGCTGTGCGAACGCGTCAAGATTGGGTGTGACCGACTGCGGATGACCACCCAAACAGCCGACCCAGTCATTCAGATCATCCACGGCGATCATCAAGACATTCGGGCGGGATTCCGGTCGTTGCGGCTCCGGTCGTGCAGCCGAAGGTGCGTCGGTATCATCGGCGGCACACCGAGCGCGAACCGAGACGTCGCCTATCGAAGCCAGACCGGTAATCAACCACATCAGCATCGCCATTCGCATTGGCAATGGGAGATCCGTTTGGGTAGCAAAACGCTGTTTCACAATGGTAACCTGGGTTGGTATGATCCCTGCCGATTGACTGGCGGACGAACGCGGACAATTCTATTAGAAT
>JAGQPD010000983.1 GCA_020426865.1 Planctomycetales bacterium | reverse complement strand
CGCTCCGATGTTGCACTTGGCCCCCGTCAATCCTTCTGGTGATCAGCCAATTATCGCGCCACCCGCTGATTCGCATGTTACTCCTGCAACACACGAGTCACCGGAAACCAATTTTGCCCCCGCAACACGTTCCCCGGTGGCCAGTCGGTTGCGAAAATTCGTCCAAAACATGCGGATGGTCTTGCTTGAATCGGTCCGGCCGTGCTAACGCCGACCAATACTATATGATTCGAGGTATTAGGAGCGCCTAATCGAACCGAATACTATGTGGTTCGAGGTATTGCCATTACTTGCAGGGATCGGATACTATGTGGTTCGAGGTATTGGTATCGGTCGACACTGGCTGCCATTGTCATACTTCGCATGCTGTCGAACTGGATCCTAATGAAATCACCGACGACCCATCGTACCAACCGGAAAACGACCATCAATTCTACTCGCCCATTGGACTATGACTACGTCGTGGTAGGGTCGGGATTCGGTGGCAGTGTGGCAGCACTGCGATTGGCGGAGAAAGGATATCGCGTCGCCGTCGTTGAACGCGGCAAACGATGGCACAGCCACGATTTTCCCAAAACAAACTGGAACATTCGGAAGTACCTGTGGGCGCCCCTGCTCCGCTGCTTCGGGTTCCAAGCCATCACGTTTCTGCGGGATGTGATGGTCTTGCACGGCTGTGGCGTGGGGGGTGGCAGCCTCGTCTACGCAAACACGCTGCTCGTACCGCCGGATGATGTGTTTGAAGACTCGCATTGGCGGTCGCTCGGCAACTGGAAGGACGACCTCGCTCCACACTATGAAACCGCCAAACGCATGCTCGGCGTCACGACGGCCAATTGCCCATCCGAAACCGATCACATGCTGCTCGATATCGCCCGCGACATGCACCGCGAACACACCTACCATGCCACCGACGTTGCGGTATTCTTTGGCGAACCTGGCAAGACCGTGACCGACCCCTACTTTCAAGGCCAAGGGCCCGATCGCGCCGGTTGCACGTTTTGCGGTGGCTGCATGGTCGGTTGCCGCCACAACGCTAAGAATACGCTCGACAAAAACTATCTCTATTTCGCCGAACAAATCGGTGTCGACGTCATCCCCGAAGCCGAAGTCCGCGGAATTCGTGAAATTGAAAACGGCACAATCCCAAGTGCCGGATACGAACTGGAGATCACGAAGATTACCGATCTCTTTTTCAAAAGACGGTTCACCGTCAAGACCCGCGGTGTCGTCTTGTCGGCAGGTGTCATGGGGACGGTCCCATTGCTGCTTGACTGCAAGCGTCAGGGACGGTTACCGCGCATCTCGGATCAATTGGGCAAGTTCGTTCGCACCAACAGCGAGGCGTTGGTCGGCAGCACCCGACGCAAACGCGATGTCGATTATTCACGTGGCATCGCCATTGCTTCCGCATTCCGCCCCGACGCGAATACTCAAGTCGAAATGTGCCGCTATGGCGCCGGACAGGATTTGCTTTCCCTTCTCGGTACAGTACTGGTCGCGGGCGGCCCTCCCTGGCCCCGCTGGATGCGGTTTATCGGCACCGCCGCGCGCCGTCCGCTGGCACTGCTCCGTCTGTCCAATCCCTTCGGCTGGGCAAGGCGGAGCGGAATCCTACTCGTCATGCAATCGCTGCCCAACTACATGAGCCTCACGTTGAACCGACGTTGGTATTGGCCGTTCCGTTGGCGACTTCAATCGCAATGGGAATCAACAGAGAAGGTACCCAAGTATATTCCCATCGCCAACGAAGTGGCGGAGCGATTGGCGGACAAGATGCAGGGCGATGCGTCGGCCAGCATCCCTGAGGTCGTCTTCAACCTCAGCACGACCGCACATATCCTCGGTGGTTGTCCGATGGGCGAAGATTCTACTGATGGAGTGATCGACAAATTCGGGCGAGTCTTCGGATACGAGAATTTCTATATTGCTGATGGTTCAATCATTCCAGTCAACCTGGGTGTCAATCCGAGCCTGACGATTCTGGCGCTAAGCGAATGGATCATGAGCCATGTGCCCGAGGCATCGTCTACGCAATCAGGTCACTGAGCACCGTCCCGTGGACGTTGGTCAATCGCCGTCGGATACCGTTGTGGTAGAAGGTCAGCCGTTCGTGATCCAACCCGAGAAGCCACAACACCGTGGCATGCAGGTCGTGCCATGGAACCGGATTTTCGACAGCCTTCCAACCGATTTCGTCGGTGGCTCCGTAGGGGAACCCGCGTCGCACACCTCCGCCGGCCATCCAACAGGAGAACCCGTATCGATTGTGATCGCGCCCCGGTCCGGCTTCACTGGCGGCAGACTGCGAAAAAGGAGTCCGACCAAATTCCGTGGTAAACAACACCAGCGTGTCGTCCAACATCCCCCGCTGCCGCAAATCAGCCAGCAAAGCAGCGATGGGTTTGTCGATCCGAAGTGCCTCGGCCCCGTGATTGTCTTTTACATCTTCATGGGCATCCCAGCTGCGACGCGGACTACCGGCGATCGGGCCGCCGGAGAAAATCTGCACGAACCGCACGCCCCGTT
>JAGQPD010000982.1 GCA_020426865.1 Planctomycetales bacterium | reverse complement strand
CCTCACTTCCCACCGGCGGCTCGACCCGCTCGGAAGCCTCCTGCCAGCAGTGCCAGGGGGAACTCTTTTTCACATTCTCAAAAAAGTCTCGCTTTTTGGCTAGACTTGATCTTTTTCTCGTCCATCAATTTCGCTAACATCCGCCGCGGAATCTGGGGGCCCTGGAAACGACCGGGCCTACCACATTTGCCGACTTGTCCTGACGCCGGCGGTCGATCGACCTGGCCTGGCGAAACTCCGAAACTTTAAGGAGGAAGTGCAATGAAACGTACGTGGCGTCGAGCGATCAGTTGCTGCCTGGTGGTCGTAATGTGCCTGACAACTTCGCTATCAACCGTTGTCGCGGCGGAACAGGCGTCTGCACCACGAACACCATCATCCGGCGGTGTCGTCCCCACATTTCCCACCCAACAGACACCCGACATATCCATGTCTCCAACTGGGGAATTGCAGGGGCGGTTGCTCGATCGCAACGGCCAGCCGCTTGCCAACCGCCAAGTCACGGTCGTTCGAGACCACTTGCTAACGGCGCAAGCAACGACCGACACCGACGGCAACTTCAAGGTTGTCGGTAAAGAGTGAGGCGTCTATCACTTCCGAGTTGACCAGGGGAGTCTCAGTTGTCGCGTGTGGACGTACGCAGCGGCACCGCCATCGGCGCAACAGCAGCTGCTGTTGGTCACTGACACCGACGTCGCCCGCGGCCAGCAGCCGATCAGTCAGCTATTTTGCTGCAATCCCTGGTTGGTTGGTGCCATCATTGCCGCGGCGATCGCCATTCCGATCGCCTTGCATAACTCCAACGACGACGACGACCAGACGGCCACTCCCACGAACTAACCGTAGTTGCGAAAGATTCACGGACATGACGCGAGATACGGCATTGGCGACGGAGTCACACGCGAGTTGCCTCAAGGGACATCGGGTGCGCGCGTCAGCGGCACCGAGCATGCGGACCGATCAACTTCAGTGGTGCGCGATGGTAGCGTTGGCAATGATAACGGGCCTGGTCGGCTGTCGCCAGGGAGTCTACGACGCATCAACATTGCCACCACAGCTGTCGGCTGTCCCGGTCATCAATACACAGGCGTTGGATCTGTCGCGGCTGTCGTCTCCGGCCACGTCGGGCGACCGGTTGGTACCGGGGGACGCGTTAGAATTGACGGTGGCAACTGGGCAACCCGACGAACGGCCGCAAACCTGGCCGCTTCGCATTGACGAAGAAGGAGCGATCGAAGTGCCGCTGGTGGGTCCGGTGCGGGTTGCCGGGCTCGATCCCTCACAAGCGCAAGGAACCATCGCGTTGGCCAGCGTGCAACGGGGGATATACCGTCGTCCTTCGGTATCGTTGGCGGTTGACGAGCGGCGCACGCACCGGATAACGGTGGTCGGGGCGGTTTCCCGCCCCGGAACGTACGATATCCCGATGGCACAATGCGACTTGCTCAACGCAATCATGTCGGCCGGAGGCCTGACCGAAGATGCCGACGCGACGATCGAGTTGCGTAGTCCGGCACGACTTGATGGGCCCCAGCTGCGCGGGCCGGGAACGACCGTCACGCAAGCAAGTTATGAAACACAATCCCCCGTCGCCAACAGCGCCGTAACGATCGATCTGGTTTCGGCGACCCAAGGACATACATCTGTCCCTACATTACTAGCCGACGGGGCCGTGATCACGGTTCGCAAGCGTCAGCAACGGTACGTCCACGTGATGGGGCTGGTCGTCAAGCCTCAGCAATTGGAACTTCCACCGAACCAAGACGTCCGCTTGTTGGATGCCATTGCCATGGCTGGAGGCACAAAGCTCAGCCTGGCCGACAAGGTACTTGTCATTCGCCAGTCGCCGGTGGGCATGGAGCCAGCTGTCATTAAGGTGTCGATCAACCAGGCCAAAACCGACGGTGTCTCGAATCTGCTGTTGGCACATGGTGATGTGGTAAGTGTCGAGGAAACGCCGACGACCTTCCTACTGGGAACCATGAACCGCTTCATTCGCCTGGGTCTGACCAGCAGCATCTCGTTATTCTAGGAAGATCGCCAGCAACATGAGCTACGAATCCCACGACAACTCACAGTCGCCGCACGTCGATGTCACGGCCAATATGGTGCATACGGTGATGCATTTTGTCTGGCTCGTGCAACGCCGATGGCAATTGGTCGCGGCGGCGACGGCCGTCGCCGCTCTTTTCGGCGCACTCCACTACGGTACGGCCCCACGCATCTATTCCTCCAGCGCCCAGTTGCTGATTCGCAGCTCCATCGCCGAACCAACGGGGGGCACGGTCGCCAGCGACCGTTGGTTGCAGGACCAAATGGCGACCCACGAAAAGGTCATCACCAGCGACGCCGTGCTCCGCGACGTGGTGGAAGAATGGCTGGAAGACGGCGATCCACTTCCTCCGGAACTCGTCGGCATCGCTAGCGAAGACGCGATGCTCGCCGCACTGTCCAGAATGCTGCAGACTCAGGTACTTCGCCGGACAAGCATTATTCAACTTGCCTGCCGCTCGACCGACCCTGTCTCATCGATGCGCGTCGCAGCGGATGTCTCGACGCGATTTCAGGAATACATGACCGCCACGCACAAACAAGCGGCACAGGACCTCATCGTGCAGTTGCGTGACGAAGAGGAAAAGTTGAACGACGACGTCAACCGGGTCGAATTCGAGCTGATGGCGGCCCGCAAGGAGGCACAGGATCTCGGGATCGAACAGAATTCACAGACCGTTCATCCCACGATTCAAAAGGTAACCAAGTTGAACGACGCGTTGGTAGAAATTCGCGAACGGCGAGCTCAGATTGAGGCAACGTTGGCGGCCGTCCGGCAGACCGTTCGCAGTGGGGGTGATTAGCGTCAGCACATCTTGACACTGGAACCACTGATCGGTCGCGATTTATTTGTCAACGCGCTTGGGCTTAGCTCGTCCGACGCCAACGCCATGCGTAAGCTGGACGAAGAGTTGCTCGAGCACCAAACCCGACTGAGTTCTTTGCAGCAACACTATGGTCCGGCCCATCCGGAGATCCGCGAGTTGTTGGAGATTATCCGCGGGGCCCAGGTCTATCGTGCCCGGTACCAGGACGAACTGCAGCGCCGGGCCAATGGCATGCGTGATCCCAAGATTGGCGCGATGCTCGTTCAAATGGCCGAAGAAGACCTTGTCCGTACATGGAAGCAAGAGACGGAGCTACAGAAGCAATTCGAAGACGCGCAGCAAGCCGCTCAGGAGCTGAATGTTCGACTGGCAAACGTCGTACGGCTTGAGCGTAACGTCGAGGTGAAACGTAATCTGC
>JAGQPD010000981.1 GCA_020426865.1 Planctomycetales bacterium | reverse complement strand
TGCCGGGTGCAACGGTGGGTGTATTGGGGAGCGGCCAACTCGGCCGCATGTTCGCAGTGGCTGCGCGGCGCATGGGGTATCGAGTCCATGTCTATTCGCCCGACACCGATTCGCCAACCGGGCAGCTGGCAGATCGTGAAATCACCGCCTCCTACCAGGACTTGGACGCCGTTGCCGACTTCGCGCGAACCGTGCAAGTCGTCACGTTTGAGTTTGAAAACGTGCCGTTGGAAACTGTCCAGGCCGTCGATGGTGTCGTCCCGGTGCGACCGTCTGGCCAACTGCTGCATACCACTCAGAATCGCTTGCGCGAAAAGACATTCCTTCGCGATAACGGGTTTCCCGTGACGCCGTTTTGTGAGCTCGAGTCGCCGCGGAATTTTGATCAGCTGGATGACCAGTGGTTTCCCGCAGTGATCAAGACAGCGGCCTGGGGATACGATGGCAAGGGACAGCTCATGGTGCGCCAACGGGACGACTTCCAGCAATGGCCGGCGGACGCTTGCGGCAATTTGATCGTGGAACGGCTCGTCGATTTTCAAATGGAACTGTCAGTCATTGGCGCACGAGGTGTCGATGGCCAAATCGTTTGTTACGAGCCGTTCGAAAATATTCACCGCCACCATATTCTCGACTTCACGTTGTCCCCCGCACGCGTACCCCCCCAGGTTGCCACCGAGGCGAAGCAAATCATGCGAGATCTGCTGGCGTCCCTGGATGTGGTCGGTGTGCTGTGTGTTGAGTTCTTTTGGGACCGCAACGGATCGTTGCTCATCAATGAATTGGCACCACGCCCTCACAATTCGGGTCACTTGACCGTCGATGCCCACGTAACGTGCCAATTCGAACAACAAGTTCGCGCCGTCTGCGGGCTGCCGTTGGGGTCAACGCGCCAACACCGCCCTGCGGCAATGGCCAACCTGCTGGGTGACGTATGGTCGCACGGTACGCCGAATTGGCCTGGCGTCTGCGGTTTCGATGAGGTCAAGCTGCACCTTTACGGAAAGAGTCAGCCCAACCCTCGCCGCAAAATGGGACATCTGACCGTGATGGCCGATTCGGTCGATGCCGCACTCTCGATCATCACCCAAGCTCGTCAGGTTCTGGTGTAACGTTCGCATTTCGTCCGCCATCCGCCAACGATTTGCATACCCAGCTCGGTTCCTTGAGCTAGATTTGTGGGAGTTTCCAGCCTGGGATATTCCCGTCTTCGTTGACAATAATACGGGTGGCAATTTTATGGATTGTATCGATTATGGAGATGGCTACGCCCAACACCTGCAGTCACTCGGGGCCACTCGAGACGAATATGGTGCGCCCATTATTGCCAGCTCGGCGATCGGACGGTCGCCCGGTGCTTCGACCATCGCCACCTGGTTCGAAGTCCTGACCGGATTGGCACGCATGCCAGCCAGCGATCCGGAGTACCTATCGACGGCCGCTGAGCTACTGCTGGTTCCTGGTGGCCTGGATGCTGGTTGGGTGCTCTCCCATCAAGATGGCCACTGGCACGTTGTTCGTGCCGCCGCCGGCGAACTGGACGACGAATTGCGACCCCGATTGGACGTCCTACGGCGCGCGGCACGGGAGCAAGCGACACTTTACTGCGGAAATTCGTCGCGACAGCAGCTTGCTGACGATGTCGAGGCCGTCATCTGTGCCCCGGTACTCGACGCCCAACAAAACGTCTCTGGTGCCTTTTACGGTGCCCGCGTCATTGGCGGTGTGAACGCCCGCAAGTCGGTCCGACCCCTAGAATGTCTATGGGTGCAATTGTTGGCGGAGCAAGTGGCGGCGGCCGAGTTACGACGAGCGGCGGAGGCGGATTGTGCTCGACATCGAGTGATGTTGCAGCAGATCTTTGCACCAGAGATCGTGTCGTTATTGGAACGCGATCCGGGGTTGCTTTCCAGTCAGACACGGACCGCAACGATTTTGTTCATGGATTTGTGGCGATCAACGGCGATTGCGGAGCAGTTGGGCGTTGAGTTGACGCATGAGTTTCTCAGTCATCTGATGGATTGCATGACGGAGCACGTCATGCGGCACGGCGGTGTAATGATCGACTATTTTGGAGATGGTCTATCGGCGATGTGGAACGCGCCGACCGATCAGCCGGATCATGCGTTGCGCGCGTGTCGTGCCGCGGCGGGGATGCAGGCGGAGATCCCCACATTCAACAGCGAGTGGGAGGAACTGGCGGGTGTGACGATCCGCATTGGCATTGGGATCCACACCGGTACGGTATCGGTGGGCAATTCGGGTAGTCGATGGCACATGAAGTACGGACCGCGTGGGCAAGTAGTGAGTGCGGCCAGTCGCATCGAGCGCGCTACAAGGCAGTCCGGAGAGGCGATTCTAATATCGGACGCGACCCGCACGATGTTGCCGGCCAATGTGACGTGTGAGTACATTGAGCGAGCACAATTAAGTGGCATCCAGGACCCGGTGGACCTCTACGGCGTGCGGCAGGTCGATGAGATGAAATTGGCGCGTTCACCGCTGGCGGAATTCCGCAACGTGCCGCTCACAACCACCCGACCCAACTGACAGCAAACTGTAATTTGAACCGGTTGGCGGATTACTTGCTAGCTTCAGTCTTTTCGATAATCCTCGAGAAAAGTCGCCAGTTTCGACCGATCTGAGTGATGTTTGATTGATGTTTGTATTTCGTCAAAAAATCCGCCTTGACCCTTTTCGCCGAATGGCATATCTTCCCGCCTCATCGAACGCATGACGTCGCACACGTCGATGCGGCCGACAAAAAAATCGATGGAAAGCGAGCTTGACACGGACGACGAAAAAAAGGAAATAACAACAACGCCAATCACAACAACGCGGTGACGAAGTGAGCGAACCTGCACACGAGATACTCATGCCAGGGTGTCTTTGCGGACCGGAAGCTTTGGTGTCTAGCATGGATGCTGGCTCGAGCTTAGAACTTCACAACGTCACGTAAACGCGTTGGCGACCAAAGCAGGATGCGGCGGTCGCCTGCAAACCAATCGCTCCCGGAAGATGAACGAGTCCTTAGCCCCCCTGGGACCCGCGCTTTCCGGGGGCCTTTTTTTTGCGCTCA
>JAGQPD010000980.1 GCA_020426865.1 Planctomycetales bacterium | reverse complement strand
AACTTCTTCAACGGGAGAATAGGTAAGAGACATGGATCCCTTAACAAGTTTCATGCTATTGCTTGTCAAGCTGCTTCTCATTGATGCCGTCTTGGTTGGCGTGCTGGTCATCCTGTTGGTCCCCTTTGCCATGTACAAGCCGGCGGCTTTGGCAATCTTGAAGCGGAATTTCCTGGGGTACTTCAGTAACCCGACGGGTTACGTGTTCATCTTTTTGTTTGTCGTGCTCAGTTCCGTGGCCGCATTTTGGTCACAGGATTTCTTTAATGCCAATCTCGCCACGTTGGACCAGCTGAACAGCAAGTTTCCGCTGATCATGCTGGTGTTCATCCCCGCGATCACGATGAGCATCTGGTCGGAGGAACGCCGCGAGGGTACCGACGAATTGCTGCTGACGATTCCCGCCAGCGACGTCGATATTGTCGTTGGCAAATACTTCGCGGCGGCATCGATCTTTACCGCATCGTTGCTGTTCTCGCAGATCGCCAGCTACTGCATGCTGGGGTCGCTGGCGATGGGTGATTTGGATTTGGGGCTGTTCATTACCACCTACGTCGGTTATTGGATGATCGGCATGGCGATGTTGGCGATCGGTATGGCCGCATCGTACTTGACGGGCAATCTCACGGTGGCATTCATCCTGGGAGCACTGTTCAACGCCCCGCTGGTAGCGCTGCAATGGGCCGACCGGTTGACCGCCGGTGAAGGGACCGCGCAATCGATGTCGTGGTGGAGTTTCGCCGCGCGGTTCAATGATTTTGGACGCGGGGTTGTGAGCTTTTCGTCAAGCGTATTCTTCGTCGGGCTGATCGCCTTCGGCGTCTATCTCTGTGTGGTGCTGATCGGGCGACGACACTGGAGTGGCGGACGCGACGGGAGTTCGCTGTTTGGGCATTATTTGATTCGTTCGGTTTCGCTGGCTTTGTTGGCCATCATGGGGACATTGCTCATCTACAACGTTGGTTGGATGAACCGCGCACGGTACGATTTTACCAGCGAAAAGATTAATTCATTGGCACCCGATACCGTTCGCTTGCTGAAAGAGTTAAAGCCCGAGCACCCGGTGCAGATCGAAGCGTTTCTCAGTAAAACGGTGCCCGAACAATATGTGAAGACGAAGGTCGATCTCAAGAATGCATTGGAAGAGTTCAAGGCGATTGCCGGCGACGACGTGCGAGTGGTCGTCCACGATAATCTGGAACCGTTTACCGACGACGCGGCCCGCGCAGAGGAACAGTACGGCATCGAAGCACAGGATCTGGTGGTGGAGAGCCGTGGTGGAATCTCGCAAGAGACGATTTACCTCGGTGCGGCCGTAACCAGCGGCTTGGAACGTAAAATCATTCCGTTCTTCGATCGTGGTATCCCCGTCGAGTACGAATTGATTCGTTCGGTATTGACGGTCACTCGCGGGGCCAAGCAGCGTGTCGGTGTGGTGAAGACCGACGCAGAAATGTTCGGCGGCTTCGACATGATGCGCATGCAGCAACGGGAAAAACAGCTGATCGTTTCCGAACTGGAGAAGCAATACGAAGTGGAAGAGGTCGATCTTACAAACCCCATCGTGGAAGGTAAGTTCGATATGCTGCTGGTTGTCCAACCATCTTCGCTGCCCCAGCCCCAACTAAATAACTTGATCACCGCCATTCGCAACGGTCAGCCCGCCGCGATCTTTGAAGATCCATTTCCTGTGGCGTTAGGCAATGCCCCAGGCACGGGGGAAGCGAGGCGTCCACAGGGCAACATGATGTTCGGGGGCGGTCAACCTCCGGAACCCAAAGGAGACATCCGTCAGCTATGGTCGCTGTTAGGAATTGAAATGGTCGGACGGCCACAACCGATGGGTGGCATGTTCGACGCGGATGTCATCTGGCAGGACTACAACCCGTATGAGAACCTGGTGCAAGTGGCACAAATCACGAAAGAGTGGGTCTTTGTCGGCGACGGGGCACCGGGTGCCAGCGATCCGCTCAGCAAAGAGCAGGCGATCACCAGCGGATTAAATCAGATGCTGTTCTTGTTCCCCGGTGCGGTGGAGAACATGGGGACCGCGAAGGGATTGAGTTTCGAGCCGTTGGTGACCACGGGCGATTCGACCGGAACCATTTCGATGGAGGCTCTGCGGTCGGGGCAGATGGACCCACGGCTGTTAGCATTCCAGCGTAAGGCGAGCCGCAAGCGATATGTGCTGGCTGCCCGGATCCAGGGGACGCTCAAAGACGACCTGACGATGTCTGCCGCTGGAGCTCAACTCGCTACGGCCGCTGCCATGGGAGCTGGACAAGACGCTTCGGGAGAAACCGAAGACTCAAAACCGCCATCCGACAGCGAGGAAAACAAGGATGCTGAGAAAAGCAGTGGGGACAAGGAGATCAACGTCGTGTACGTGAGCGACATTGATCTGTTACATTCCGACTTCCTTTCCATTCGAGCTAGACCTGATGACGCCATTCCGTGGCAATTTGATAATGTCACCTTCGTATTGAACGTCGTGGATTCGCTCGTGGGCCATTCGGATCTGGTTACTATTCGCAAACGGCAGCCGCACCATAGCACGTTGAAGCTGGTCGATTCCAAGACGGAGAATGCTCGGAAAGACGCGCAAAACGAAATGGAGACGTACGAAGAGAATTTCAAGAAGGAACGTGACGATATCGAAAAGGACTTGAAGAAGCGAGCGACGGAATTGACCAACGAGCTGAATGAATTGGTTGCCAAGGCCCAACAGGGCGAAGAAGTCGATCGACGGCGGTTCGTCGAGCTGCAGCAGCGCATTCAGATCGAGGAAGAGCAGGCCAACAAGCGGCTCGATGCCAAAGTCAAGTCGTTACGTGAAGAGCGTGATCGCAAGTTGCGAAGTATCCAACGCAATCTCAACAGCGAAGTCCGTCGCGTGCAAAATGTTTACAAGATGATGGCCGTCGGTTTGCCAGCGGTCCCGCCGCTGCTTATTGGATTGTTGGTATTTGGTGTTCGGTTGACTCGCGAACGTGAAGGCATTTCCGCCGAACGACTTCGCTAGCAAAATATAACGATAAAAAAATAATATACTCGCCAGGAGCTTGGAACCATGAACCAGATGACGAAGACAGCAATCTTTGCCGGATTGGCGGCCGTGGTCTCGCTGGCCGCGATCGTTACTCGCCCGGGCGAGGTGAAAATCGACTCCGGCGATCTTGTCGGCAAGAATCTGTTTCCATCGTTTGACGACCCATTTGCCGCCAAGAGC
>JAGQPD010000979.1 GCA_020426865.1 Planctomycetales bacterium | reverse complement strand
GCCTTTGCACCGATAGAACGAACGCCACGTCGAACTCGCCGTCCCAGGGCCGAAAGCCCTTCACGATGCCTGCGGGGCCCGAAGGGCCCGTTTTCTCGCCCCACGTTACCATGCCGGGCAGCCACGTTCTTGTCCCGTTTTCACGAGACAGGAGAAACCACCATGAATGAGATATTGTTCACGACGAGGATGCCCTTGGGGTACCCGACCCCACGTCGATGTGATACTACCTTGTTCATCGTCAGTCCAGACTGGTCACGATTACCGAAACTGTTTCACTCAACCGCTACGTTAGCCTGCGGTTCCAAGAGCACCTGGTTGATTTGGCCGAGCGGAATCAGCTTCGTTGTCCCTGGTTTATCGACATACTCCAACTCGACGTAGTCTTGGCCGACTCGAGCAACGCGATAGTATGTCTCGCGGGTACGCCCTCGAAATGCTCCTTGAGCCAAAGCCATCTGCCGCTGTTGAAGTGCCTGGAGCAACTCATTATTTCCTGCCTGCATTGCTTCATTCATCCCTTTGCGAATTGTCGCTGTCTCAGCACGGGCTTCGTCAGCGGCTGCGGCTGCGGCCTTGATTGCGTCGACTCGTTCTACAAGCTGCTCAGCGGAGTACGCGTGCAACAAAAGACCGCCAGTATTCGTGTTTATCGTCACAGCAACATGCGTCACTTCCGCAAGTCGCGATTGCATTGTGGACTCGTCACGCTTTGGCAGATGCGTGTCGGCGTCCCCGACAGCAAGAGTCATCGTCGACAGGGCGATCAGCACCGCCGTTACGGAGACTACGTTGGCGTATCGTTTCATGGTCACACTCCCTATTGCCTAGATCGGATCGGAACGACAGGACAGGCACGGTTCTGTGTACCATACCGGCGGGAGTGCATGCAACTCGGCTACTCTCCCCCACGCCAAGGTGCATGCATACATGTAGAGTGATGCGGGCGTCGCGATAGACGGGACGGCCTCCTTCGCCCAGCGAAAGCTCGATCGCAAATCGACCGTTCGGGGACGCGATCTTGAGTTTCACCGGTGAATGATCGTCGGCCAACGCGACGGATGACGTGAGTAGCGTCGTGACCAATGCAATTGTGAGCGGCAGTGGACACAATCGATAAACAATCATGGTCGCCTCGCCAACGGAAGTCTGGCTGTCAACGGAAGTCTGGCTGTCATAACGCTCGATTCTTCGGAATGCCAACGTCCATCCCATGATTCACGGCCAGTGATGGGGCGCTGTGGGAGCAAGCTGCATTTTAACCGATCGCTGTGCCGTCGTTGCGTGTTCGCAGTTGTACGCAAGGCGTTTTCAAACAGCGATCTCGATTGGCATGCGATACGAAAGAAGCTCGGCCCGAAGCGGTCAAGCTACAAAATAAGCCCGACCGTAACGGCGGATTTAGAACATCGAGCAAAACCCGCCACAACGGCAGCTTGCGCTGTGGTGGACGCAGCTGTGGCGGGTGCCCCATGCCAGAATTGTTGACAGATATCGAATGATTGTCCACCATCTGGCGCAGATTTTGCGCAAATACGCAACGATGCTACCAACCAACTCCACATCGTCGGCAGAAAGTGGCAAGGAAAATATTTCGCGTTACTTGCATTTTATGGGCAACTTCGATCTTGGTTCTGCCGATCTAAGTTGCTACCTTGCCGAAATCGTGAGGTAGAATAGACTATATCGAAGATCAAGTCTCGGTTCGCCAACCGGCTGAGGGACCAACTTTTTCGCGTTGGCCAGGATCGACCACGGCTTGTGCTTAGCACGCTAGATCCTCGCCAGTCTCGCAGCGACTCCACTCGTCGCAAGCGGACCGTAGATTTGACTCATAGCGAAGGCTGGTGCTTGTCTGACAACAGATGAGCATTCAGCCTTTTTTCTTTCCCACGCACAGTGCTAGCTGCAACAAAGTCACCAGATCCAAGGCATTGTGGTGCAGAATGTTGCCGATCTGGGATGTGTCCCCGGAACGAACGTATTCATGATAGGCCGCTGGGATCTCGCGCCCGGGGATGTCGCCGGTCCGATTTCGCCCGCAGACATAGCGTTCCAACGTCTGCAGCTTGAAATTCGGTAGCTGCTGTCGCCATTTGCGACGACTATGGTGCAAAAGATCCACATGACACAGTTGTTCGCTAAGCGGCAGTCGCCCGCGCTGGTGCAGAACCAACCGATCGCGAACTTGCGGCCAATCGAAGCTACGGCCGTTGAACGTGACCAGTACCGAATGCCGCATCAACAGACTGTCCAACGTCGACAGCAAGGGAAATTCCTCGGCGTAGTTGCGCGCCCACAATTGGCTCAGTTGCAGCGACGTGCCGCGGAACACGATCACGCCGGCCAGAAAGATCATCGATCCGGAGAATCCGCAGGTCTCCAAATCAAGAAAGGCTACGCCTTGGGGAAAGCTGCTGGCGAACTGTTCGATTTCGGGATGCCAATAGTCCGCATCGCCTGATTGGGGCACTACGTGACCGCCGTCGGCCAGATATTTTTCACTAGCGGGCCATAGCGACGCAATTGTCTTATCAAGCTGCCAATGACGTCCGGCCTCATTTTCTATTTCAAAGCCATCATCCAGCGGCCCTCGGCCCGCAGGCCGTAGCAGTCGATCATGCAAGATGGCCGGCATGCTACTTGCTTCGGGCGTATCACCAAATCGGCCGTCGCGACTACTGTTCGTGGGACGTGGAGGTATCTGCGGATGCTCGCATTGCGACACATCTTGTGCCTGGGCCAACCGTGCCAAGCGTTCTCGTAGTTGTTGGCTCCACATCACGAATCCGCCAATGCGCTCCAGCTGCCAGCCGCAGTTAATTCCATGGTCGGACAGAGCAGTTCCAGCAGTGCTTGCGTGGCCTTTTTGTCGGGGATCGGATATCCCCTCGACAGATCGGGGTCACTATGGATGGCGGGTCGCAAGTTGGGTAACCCCACGCAGCTGGGGCAACCATCCTGGCAGGTACATTGTCCGACGATATCGCGACAGATCCGCAGCAACTCGGCGATACGCTGGAAACCTTTTTCGGCATAACCAAGGCCGCCAGGATATCGATCATACAGGATCATGCTACTTTTGCCCAGATTCTTGCTATCGACGACGCCACTAATATCGCGGCTGTCGCACATCGCGACAATCGGGAGTGCCACGACGGCCAAGTTTCTCAAGCCACAAAGGCCCTCGCTGGGGCGCAAATGTTGTGCCTTGAGTGACTGGCGGATTTCATCGGTCGGCGTCAGCCAAAACGCGGTCGTCGGCAGGTTCTGTGCCGGAATGTCGACAGTCCCATAACCAATATTCTCGCGTGTGACGAATTTGATCTTTTTGAACGCGACGGTCTTCCAGCTGACATCCACTTCCCCAAATCCGAGCGAAGCGGTAGGAAGCGAGGCATCTTCGTTGATCGGTTTGGTGATCAACACGCTACTTTCGAGAATTGCCTGCGTGTAATAATCCATCTCGTGGCGCTCGACATAGGCGACACGCCCGACGAGGTCCAACTCACGGACAAAATACGAATCGCCATTGTGCAGATAAACGGCTTCGGGATAAACCAATTCTGGCGCGCTAATGGCGTCAACATTGGCGATCACATCAAAGTCCTGGTCCAGGTCCTGTCGCGCAGGACCAACGCTGGAATCTGTGCTTCCTCCCTTGCGAGCCGATCGATTGAGCTTGGCCGAACGGGGCATGCGATCGGGGCGGCCCGGCGGTTGCTTGTCGCGCATCAAGACGATACTGAATGTGTCGTCGCTCATGTGGCGCAAGCTGATGCGATGGGCAGGATTCTGTTCACCGCTGTAGTAAGTGCGACCGTCGATCCGTGACAATTCCCCTGCGTCGTGGAGTACTTCGGCGATCGTCGACGCCAGGTCACCGAATCGGCTGGTATCATTATCATCGAGCGGCAGCTCGAACGCGGCGGCTTTCAAGTGGTTGGCCAGCACATACGGGTTTTCGGGATCGACCACAGCATGTTCGGGGGATTGCTGGAAGAAATAATCCGGATGACGCAGCAGATATTGATCCACCGGATCATTACCGGCCAGCAGCACGGCCACGCTTTCGTCGTGTCGACGCCCGCTCCGACCGGCTTGCTGCCAGGTGCTGGCGATCGTACCGGGATATTGGACGAGGAGTGCCACATCGAGCGAACCGATATCAACGCCCAGCTCCAGTGCATTGGTGGCGGCAACACCACGCAGGCGGCCGGAAAACAGGTCGGCCTCGATCTGCCGCCGCTCGTTCGGCAGGTATCCGCCGCGATAAGCCCGCACGGAATCGGCCAGCTCGCGATCGCTGCTCCGTAGTTGATCCTGCACATAGCGATTGACCAGTTCGGCGGCCTGCCGTGTACGAGTGAACGTAAGGGCTTGTGCCCCTTCACGCAATGACTCGACCATCAGCATGACGGCATCGTCGGTGGCACTGCGGCGTGCGAGCGAGTCTTTACCTAGCGGCGACGGATTCCACAAGACAAAATGCTTTCGCCCTCGCGGCGAGCCATCTTCATCGATCACCTGTACATCGCGGCCAATCAACCGCGAAACGAGTTCGCCGGGGTTGGCGATCGTTGCACTGGCTGCCAAGAATTGGGGCTGTGTGCCATAATGTTGGCACACCCGTATCAGCCGCCGCAATACGCAGGCCACATTCGCGCCCAAGATCCCGCGATAGGTATGTACTTCGTCCAGCACGACATACCGCAGCTGGCTAAAGAAACGTGACCACTTGGGATGATACGGCAAGACCGAAGCATGCAGCATATCGGGGTTGGATAACACGAGATTCGCTTCGGCCTTGATGCGCCGCCGCTGGGCCGTTGGCGTATCACCATCGTACACGCCCGGTCGAATCCGCTGCGCAATCTCCTGGTTCCCGGCAACAAGTTCGAGCTGACCTTTTAGCTGATCTTGTGCCAACGCCTTGGTCGGGAACAAGTAGAGCACCCGGGCTTCGGGATCATCCAAGCACGTTTCGAGAATTGGCAGGTTGTAGCATAGCGTCTTGCCACTGGCCGTGCCGGTCACTACAACCCAGTCGGCTCCCTTCCGTGCAACATCAATCGCGCGGGCCTGATGCACGTAGAGCTGTTCGATCCCATGGGCGGCAAGTAGTTCTTGCAGTTCGTCGGAGAGCGGCCGACCGGGATCGGCGAATCGGCCCGGCCGCTCGGCCAACTGCTCGATGTGCTGGATTTGTCCGTCGTATTCCGGTCGCTGCACGACCGCCTCAAGAAACCTGGCGACATCCATGAACGATCCCTCACTGGCAATAGCTTTCGGTTGCTCCTGTGTAGCGACTTAGTCGACAAGCGTTTAGAATAGCAGTTTGGCCGACAAAGGCAAGAGGGAATGAGAGGCGATCGTCGCTTCGCTTGCTGTTGGCGTTTTTTCTTGCCGGTGGCTGAAAAATTCGCGGCGCGCCACATGTTTCTAGGCGAGTGGCGCAAAAAAAAACGCCAACCGGCCTGGTTGGCGTTTTTCCCATCACGAGGGGTTTTGAATTTGCTTCGTTCCTTCTCTATTCCTCATCGCGGGTGGCCTGGCGAAACTAGGCCGCTCGCTTGCGAAATTTCATCAGACCGGCGAGGGCCAGGCAGCCAAGCACTAGGCTGGTCGGTTCTGGCACAGTGCGGAAGCTGATGTTGTCGATCGCGGTCCCTTTGTCTTCGATGCCTGCGGTGGTAGCAATCACGAGGCGGTCAAAAATCGCACTGCCGGTATGGAAGCCGACGATGTTGCCGTCAACTGGCCGGGGATCAGGCACCGTGTATTCGGTCAACGGTGCACCGGCCAACGAGACAGGCGAACCGCCGAGGAAAGCTTGCAGGCCGACGGCGTCGGTACCGGGGTTGCCGTCGAATTCCGATCCGTCCGAGCGATAGTCATACAGGTCGATCGCGAAATCGGTCACGGGGGACCCGAAGGAGATGATATAGGCATTGGGGAGGGTGCCTTTGCCGAGCGACCATTCGCTTTGTCCGACAGCAGGCGTGTCGTCGGCGATATCGAAGTTATTGAAGGCGACCTTGGTGCCGTTGCCGGCCTGGGCCAGCTTGGGCAATGTGGCCGTGCCGTCCAGCGAGAATGTCAGGACATTGTCAGGCGTGGTCACGGTCGAGACCAACACGTTTTCGGCTCGAGCCGTTCCGCCGTTGACGGTCCCGGTTTCGAAGTCGAGCAGGTTGCCGGTAACATCCTGGGCTTGAGCATTCAAGCTCGCCGAAGCCAGGCACACGATCATCGCCAGGGTCGAGAAAAGTTGCGTCTTCTTCATTTTCAATCTCTCTTGTATTCGTCAGCCCTCGATTGGGCATTCAATTTTTCTTGTTTTTGGAAATCCGACGTTGCTAAGACTTGCTTTCACTCCCCGAGTATCCGTGCCGGTTTGGCGAACACGCTCAAGCCCTTGTCTGGCGTGCTCTCGGGATTTATTGCTGGGCCTTGCCCATGATTTTCTTTCACTCGTGCTGTCGCGTGGGCTTAGCCGTTGCGACGCTTGCGGAAGCTCAGCAGTCCAACCAA
>JAGQPD010000978.1 GCA_020426865.1 Planctomycetales bacterium | reverse complement strand
TCATGCACTGGATGGGCATCAATGCAAACATCATGAGCCTGGGGGGCATCGCACTCTCCATCGGTGTCATGGTAGACAGCTCCATTGTAATGGTCGAGAACTCGCACAAGCATCTGGACCGTGAAGAAGATCGAATCAAGGAGGAACTGGCGGCTGGGCGCACGCCGATACATCGTCCTCGCGCTGAGCTCATTATTGAGGCCGCTCGGGAAGTTGGGCCCACTCTATTCTTCTCACTGTTGATTATCACCGTGAGCTTCTTACCAATTTTCGTCTTAGGCGAGCAAAGTGGACGCCTGTTCAAGCCGCTTGCGTTCACAAAAACATTCGCCATGGCAGCTGCATCGGTGCTCGCGATCACTATTATCCCGGTGCTGATGCTGTCGCTGATTACGTCCCGTGTATTGCCGAAAGAGTGGGGATGGCGGAGGAACCTCTCCATTACGCTGGGCGTGATGTTTATGCCGGCTGCCCTGATTTGGATTGCGCCGCTCGGTGCGTATGACCGGTATCGGCATTGGATCATGCTGGCGTGGATCATTCTTGCGGGAATGCTCCTTGTGCCGCAGAAGATATTTCACGAACGCGTTAATCCAATCAGCAAAGTCTTGCAGTGGCTTTATAACCCGTTCTTCTCGTTCGCCATGCAGCATCGCAAGAAGTTGATTCTGATGGCGATCCTTTTCGCGTTCAGCGGCCTCTTTCCCCTGATGGGGACAAGCCGGGTACCGCTCGTGGGATCCACGTTTGCGAAATGGTTTCCGCGTCTCGATGCTACCTTCCCTGGCTTGGGTCGTGAGTTTATGCCGCCACTTGATGAGGGCGATCTGCTGTACATGCCGACGACAGATCCGGCCATCAGCATTACCAAGGCGCGAGAGTTGCTCCAGCAGACGGACGCGATCATCGCCAGCTTCCCGGAAGTGCATCACGTGTTTGGCAAGATCGGTCGAGCTGAGACGGCCACCGATCCCGCGCCATTAAGCATGATCGAGACGACCATTATGCTGGAGCCCGACCGTCAAAAGTGGCGGAAACGACGATTTGACCGCTGGTTTGGATTCCTGCCAGCCTGGACCAAAGACTGGAGCGGTCTTTCGACCTTCTGGCCGGAAGAACGGCCAATCACAATCGATGAGTTATGTTACGGATACGGCGATGGTGAAGAACACGTCCCGGGACTCAACGAGGCGGTGGCATTCCCCGGTTTAACCAACGCCTGGACGATGCCAATCAAGACGAGAATCGATATGTTGTCAACGGGCATCAAGACGCCTGTAGGCATCAAAATCATGGGTGACGATCTCGACGTGCTTTCCGATCTGGCTGAACGCATCGCGGCCGAGGTTCGGACCCTGCCGAATACCTTAAGCGCCTACCCAGAGAAGACCGTCGGGGGCCTATACGCAGACTTCAACATCGACCGCGACGAGATTGCTCGATACGGCCTGACCGTGGCCGATGTCCAGGATGTGATTCTTTCTGCAATGGGCGGAATGAACGTCACTTGGACGGTCGAAGGGCTGGAGCGGTATCCGATTAACCTGCGGTATAAGCGTGAACTTCGCGACAATCTTCCCGCGCTAAGGCGGACGCTCGTCTCCACGCCCTCGGGTGCTCAGGTTCCCATCGCTCAAGTCGCCAACGTGGAGATCGTCCCCGGCCCGCCAATGATCAAGAGCGAGAATGCACGAAAGACCGCGTGGATCTACGTGGACCTGACGACATCCGACATCGTCGGGTGGATCGATCGCGCCAAGGCTCTCGTACGTGACACCGTGCCCTTGCCGGCTGGATACAATATTGTTTGGTCTGGCCAATACGAGTACATCCAGTCAGCCAATCGTCGATTGGCAGTCGCCGTGCCTGCCGCACTCGGCGCGATTATTTTCCTGCTGTATGTTGGGACACGATCCTGGTTCCGGACCATTCTTACACTGGTCACGTTTA
>JAGQPD010000977.1 GCA_020426865.1 Planctomycetales bacterium | reverse complement strand
GGAAGTAAGAAAAAACGACTCCGACGCTGACGAGTTCTTTTAGGGACATAGCGCGACCTTCACGGGATGAAGTTTCGGGCAAAGCTCGCCGGCCTCCAACGCGACTCTGCAGATAGTTCCGCAAATAACATGTCCCTCGGCTACCCAATTATTGCGGTCGTCCCGACTTTTTCCTGCACGCCAATTGCCTTCTTTGTCCCGGATCACTGGAAACTTTCGCGATAGTTGTTTAGGATTTGAGAAATCGAGGCTAAGGGAGGAGGTGCATCCGACGGCCCAAGTATCGCACGGTCCGGGCGCCTGGCCGTTGTTGGCAGCCACTTTCCGGAATTTTTGCGCGTACGCGGTAACGGTCACGCGTCGCAGGATCATAGGAAGACTTTGGTATGGTATTGTGTCGTCGGAAAAGGAATCGCGTTCGCCCCGGGTTTACGCTCGTCGAATTGCTAGTGGTTATCGCGATCATCGGGTTGCTGGTGGCATTGCTATTGCCTGCCGTCAATGCTGCGCGCGAGGCGGCCCGGCTAAACGGCTGCAAGAACAACCTCAAACAGCTGGCACTTGGCTGCATCGTGCACGAGAGTGCTCAGGGGCACTATCCAACGGGGGGCTGGGGCAACGACTGGGTCGGCGATGCCGACCGTGGGTATAACGGTGAACAACCGGGCGGGTGGATCTACAATTTGATGCCATTCATCGAAGAAACGGCGCTCCACGATCAGGCCGGCGACGGCGACCCGAAACAGATCACCAACGCACAACTCGAAGCAACTCGCAACATGTTGCTTAGTCCGCTGAACATCATCAACTGTCCGACGCGTCGGAGTCATGGAACATTTACCGCCGGGGACACCGCCGACGCGATCAATGCAGCGAGACTATCGCAGATCGGATTCGTTGGTCGTGGTGATTATGCAGCCAACGTCGGGCATACTGGCCCCTACGATCACGGTGGCCCGGCCAGTATGACCGTCGTCGACCGTGGGTTTGCGCTGTGGGCAAACGACGAACTAGGAAAGCTCGTCAACGGCGGCGAGCTAACTGGGATCAGTTTCCAACGCAGCGAAGTAAGCTCGCGGCACGTAACCGACGGCACATCGAAGACCTATATGTGTGGCGAGCGGTACATCAATAGCGACAATTATGAGAACGGCGAAGACAAGGGTGACAATGAAACGTGGTGCACGGGTGCTAACAACGACAATTTTCGGATCACGGTTGGCGTCCCCCGTCGCGACACCCCCGGTCTGCAATCGGCCGACAGCTTCGGCAGCGCCCACGCAGCAGTATGGCAAATGGCCTGGTGCGACGGACACGTCTCTGCACTCTCCTTTGACATCGACCTGGAAACCCATCGCTGCCTATCTAACCGCAAGGATGGTTTAACCTGCGATCAACCTGATCAATAGCCTGGCTGCTCACAGGCCCTCCAAACCGGCCTGTCTCGCCGCATGCGGTTACCAGCGTGCTGGAGACGGTTTGGGGGCCGCACGAGCCACCGTTATGGACAGCCACCGTTATTCACAATCTACCCTCATTCAGACCAGCACCAATGGCTGTGACAAGCACCAATGGCTGTCAATATCCGGGCGTTGATGCCGTTACAACTGGCCTCATTTGCTTTCGAATCACTTTCGATGGGGTCCCGGCGGGCCGATGTGGGATCGGGTTGCCTGGTCGTACTCGTCCGCCGTAAAGGGAAAGCCGGCATTGGTTGCGATGCGGATGATCGCCTCAACCGCTGTTGTTCGGTCTTTGCAGCCGGCACCTTTCAACTCGGCTCGCAGTGCTTCCGAGGTCCACACCTTTTCGAAGAAAGCCTTGACGTTCTGGACCGACATGTTCGCTCTCCGTTTGGGTCTGTGTTATTCAGTGACGGGGTTACCAACACCGTCAACGTTCATGGCTGCCAGATCGTGGCCGCGATATAGCGTTCGACACGCTGGTGGTCACGGAAATAGTAGACCGTCACCAGCTTTCCATCCGGCCGCTCGACCGTTCTCGGATACCCCAAATCCCACCCCGACCCGTCATCGCGAAGAATGAATTCGTCGCTCCATGACTGACCATTGTCACTGGAAATCCTCCCGCGAATGCCATAGGGAGGTAACCGCCAGCCGTATACCAGGGCGAGCCGTCCATCCTTCAACCGAGTGAGCGTAGCGGGATTTCCCGAATTCTCCAATACGGGGCCTTCGAGCAGATACCACGACCGTCCCGCATCCGGCGACAGATACGGCTCGACCCACCACCGCCGACGGCCATCAAAGACGCCGCCTCGACGAATCATGCTCAAGTAGCCGCCACCGTCGATCGCGACCGTTGCTGGCATGATCGCGTAACCGTAACCGGCCGGCGGTTGGGATCCGATCCACCCTACCAGATTCCAACTTTGGCCACCATCCTCCGTGCGGATGCACAGTGGTTGCCCCTCGTTGCCACCATCTTTCTCGGCGGAGATGAATGCCGTCAATCGCTGGGGGCCTTCCACAATATAGTCGGTGCGGGCCAGCAACCCCGGCCGGCCATACTTTGGAATCTCGTAAGGGCCTTGCCACTTGTGTCCACGGTCGAGCGAAAAATAGCAGCGATCTTCACGGAAGCGAGCGGCAAAGTTGGGGACCGTGAAATCGAGCGGTTGATTTAACTTGCTCCAATTCACGTCCTCCATTCCCTCCTTGGCGAAGGGAGGCGATTCGGCAGCCCACGTTTCGCCACCGTCGCCGCTGCGCGCCATGTGCGTTACTTGCGGTCGCCCGGGCGCAATGGTGTGCCCTTCGCGCTCTTCGTGATATCCCAGTATATAACCGACCAGAATCTCATTCTCCCAGATCCAAATCCCGTTGTTGGCCGGCCACCCGGCAAACCGACCGGCCTCGCGAAAGACCACTGTGTTCTTGACGACTTGCGGTACCGCCTCGTCGTCGGCCATCACCGACGGACCGATCGTAGCGGCCACGAAGCCTACCACGCCGACACAACAGATGCTCGTCCAACGGGCACTTTTCGAAATCTCCATTCGCTTTATCATTCCACACCGCTTTCATCTGCTATTAAGAAATCTGCTTGCGTTGCGTTACCATTTCGGGAACGGTTACGGATAACGCACGACACGTGATATATTATCGCATGTCCTTCGTAATGAAAACGGACCTGTAACATTGGGCGGTTCCACGCGCTTCATTCGGTAGTTCCATCTACGCGCAACAATGCGCTGTCACTCTGACGCACGATCGCGACAATCGCGAGTGCTATTGTCTCATATGACCGATACACTTCCCCCAGGGCCCAGCAATTCGCCTTATTGGCAGCTGATACAATGGTCGTTGCATCCATTGGAAATGCTCGTCGATTGTCGTCGTCGCTTTGGTGAAACGTTCACAATTCGAATGGCCGGATACGGAACGTTTGTGATGTTCACTCGGCCCGACGACGTGAAGCAGATTTTTCGTGGCCCGTCGAACGTGTTGCATTCCGGGGAAGCGAACCGTTTTCTCAGTGAAGTACTCGGCCCTCAGTCGGTGATTGTGCTGGACGATCAACAGCATAAGGAACAGCGCCATGCATTGTTGCCTGCCTTCAAGGGGGAACGCATGCGATCGTATTTCGAATTGATGCGTCACCATACGCAACAGACCATGGACGGATGGACCGACGGCCAGACGATTCGCATGGACGTTCGAGCAACTGCTGGCCAACCCCCGAGCAATGGCACGACTCCAATTAGAAATCGACGAACACGTCACCGGTCGCGTGGTATCGGCCGACACCTTGGAATCACTGCCGTATCTGGACGCCGTCATTCGTGAATCGCTGCGTGTGCGAACGATCATTCCGTTTGTCACACGTTTGCTGAAAGCCCCGTTCGCAATCGGCGAGCGCACGTACCCGCATGGTGTCATGGTCTCGCCATGTATTCATTTGGTTCATCGAAGAGAAGAGCTGTACCCTGACCCGAACGTATTTCGTCCCGAGCGGTTTTTGGAACGGCGATTCGATCCGTCGCAGTGGTTGCCATTCGGCGGTGGAAATCGCCTGTGCCTGGGCATGCCCTTCGCACTATTCGAAATGAAGGTGGTCTTGGCCACCATGCTGGCGAATTGTCGCTTCCAATGCGAAGCCAATTGGCGGTCGCGCGTGAGTCGTCGAGGGGTTGTCTTGGCCCCTGATGATGGCGTCCAGATCCGCGTGCACCCTTGCTGATACCCCTCCGCCAAATACCTCGCGCTAATACCCGCCTCGCCACATCTCGACTATCGGCGTTGGCGCCGTGCATCGCGGACGTTGCATCCAAGCAACACAGGAATCTCCGGCTCCAGTCGAATTCATGTAATTCTCCGATTTTTTGGGCGAGCGGGCCAGGTCGATTTGAGCGGCACGCCAACTGCATTAGATGCCAGCCATCGGTCCGCCTCTACGGTTTCAACCTTTTGGGAACTCGCCACCATGCTGTGCACTCGCGTCGCTCTTGTCGTCCTGCTTACGCTTGCTGCCGTGTCGACGGTCTCTGCGGCCGATTTCCGTTCGTCGGTAGCGGGTAGCCGTTGGGTCAATCGCAGTCCGTATCGGTCATTTCACCACCAGTCGCCATACGGAACGCACTATCACGTCGGTTATCCGTCGAGCCCATCGGTGTTTGACAATGCGCTCAGCGATCGCGGCTTTGACAATCTACGGGACGCCTCCGCCTACTATCATCAACGATCACTTCACGAACGACTATTAGAAACTTCCAGTGCCTACGACAGCGCGCCCAGCGACCGGTACTACTACGGATCGACGTTGCCCGGCAGTCGCATTTCCGTGTATGGCACCCAGTCGCCCTATCGATACGGTAGCCAGGCATCATATGGCACGTACGAGGCACTCCTACCTAGGCCGTAGTCAACACTTCTGGAGACATCCACGGGGACTACGACCCTGTTTACCAGTATCTGTTGTGCAGGCAAATCCGCCTGATACTTTGTGGTTCGAGGTATCAACATTCCACGCAATTGATGAATACCTTGTGGTTCGAGGTATTACCTCTAGCCAACCAAACTGTGGCTCCTG